>CAJXHA010000089.1 GCA_913053615.1 uncultured Bacteriovoracaceae bacterium
CTCAAAATCATCATTAAGTATAGTTGAAGAATTAAGTCGTTGTTTTCAAAATGCTAAATCTTCATTGGAAAATTATTTTTCAGCTGAAGATATGCAAGTCTTACAATCACTTTTTGATTTTAAAAATCTCAGTCATAAACTTAATTCAGATTTAGGTTCAGTTTATGCTCTTGATACACTTGAGAGATCTGAAAAAGGAAATTTTAGAACAAAGTCTGTACCTTATGGAATTGTACTTAATATTTCTGCATCGAATGTCTTATTAGGAGTTATAGATAATATAATTAATAACCTTCTTACTAAGAATGCTTGTTTCATTAAAATTAGTGAGGGTAATAAAGAAATTACTTCAATTATTAATTCACTTTTTAAAGATAGCTTTTTATTAGATTTATTTGCTCTTATTAAGTTTAAAGGTGGAACTCAGTCCATAGAGGACAGGTTAGTGGATTTAGCTGATTTAATTGTTCTTTGGGGGGCTGATGATGTAATTTTTCAGTATAATTCACGTTATCCCCATAAAAAAATTATATCCCATGGGCCACGGATTTCTTTCTCAGTAATAAGTAAAGAAAATGAAATAGACTATATAGGCCTTATTAAAGATTTCACTCGTTGGAATCAAAAAGCATGTTCCAATACCCAAGTGCTTTTTGTTGAGGGCCCAAGTGACTGTATTGGCGAAATATTGCAAGAGTTGCATCAAAAGCTTGAGAGTTTAAATATTTCTCACCAGGCAGACAAGAATGAACAGGTGGAGATATTAAAAGAGCTTGAATTTGCAAGATATCAATCTTTTCAATCTGGTATAGATATTTTTTATAAAGAAAATTCACACTTATTATATCTAGATCATAATAAGTCTTTTAATACAACGGCACTTAATCACACTCTTAAACTAATACATATTGAATCACTTAGTGAGCTTACTTCTATTTTAAGTGAGTTTAGGCCATACCTACAAAGTGTAAGTACAAATCTTATGGCGGACAAAAGAGAAGAGCTTATTAACACATTAAGCTTAATGGGTGTTACTCGCTTTACCGACCTTGGTCATATTACAAGTTCAGAAAATGGTATGCCTCATGAAGGAGAGTATCCACTTAAAGAATTAACTAAAGTCATTATGGATCAATCAGTAAAAGAAATTAATAGGACTCATATTGGTTATCAATATGCTTCCGGTGGAACTACTGGCGAGCCTAAGATTAAAAATTACTCCTATGGAGAATTTAATCATATAGCATTTAAATTGGCACAAAACTATATGCAGTATTTGAATAAAGAGAATGCACTGGTTGCAAATATGTTTATGGCCGGAGGTCTTTGGTCATCATTTAATGTGATTCAAAAAGCTATTGAATATACTGGGTGTAAGCAATTACCACTAGGAGCTCAATTAGATAAAGAATCATTACGCTATTTCTTTGATCGCTTAAGACCAAATACTATTTTTAGTATTCCAAGTGTTTTATATGAGCTTGCTGGCTACCTAAAAAATCAAGGCCTAAACTATCAAATTGAGAATATTTTCTTTGCTGGAGAGAAGTTATTAGATCACCATGAATCTCTATTTAATAAAGTCTTTGGAAAGCCAAATATAGTATCTGCTGGTTATGCCAGTGTCGACATCGGTCTTATTGGATTTCAAACAAAAGCACATAAGAGAGATGAATTTATTCTCTTTGATCATATTGAATATGCTATTGAAAATCAGGAGTTATTAGTAAGACCTTTTGATAGGGATGATTTTATTCATACAGGCGATCGAGTTATTCAAATAGATTCTGGCTTTAAATTACTTGGTCGAGTTGATAGTCAAATAAATATATGGGGTGCTCGTTTAAGTTTAAGTTTAATGCAAGAGTGTTTTGGTGAGGTTCAAGTCACTCTCAAAGTGATCAATCACCAAGAAGTTCTAGTCATAAATTCAAAAGATGATATAACTCAAGAGCAGTTAAATTTATTCTATTTAAAGTCTCATGATTTGAACCAAACTATAACAAGTTATGATGAGTTTATTAAAAAAGTTTTAATAAAAAATGAAAAATTCGCTACTTCAAAAAGAACTGGTAAAACCTTGAAATTCTTAGACTTAAGAGGGTAATATTTAGCATAATAATGTTCATGCTTTTGGTAATTTAACCGATAAGTACCCTATGAAATACCTCAAGCTAGGGGATAGCCTCGGAACATTACAAAAATCATATCTCTTAGTGCAAACAACGAAAGCACTGGTTGGGTTATGTGGTTTTTTTTATTTCACAAATTTTATAACTAAGAACCAGTATAATTATTATGTTGGTGATTTAACTTTAATCTATTTTTTTAATGCTTTTGCATCTGTAGTTTTCTTTAATATTTTTAATAAAGAGATAAGGAAGTTTATTCCATTTGTCTTTTCGTTTACTGAAGTAATTATTGCCACATACTTTATTCATAAAGGTGGTTTTCTTTATAATACTATTTATTTTTGGGGTTTTGCTCTTATTGCCTCTAATTACTTCTTTACCAATATTAAAGCAACCGCCTTTAATACGGTTATTTATGCAGGCTATATTGGTGCTAATTTTGCGTTTAATTATAATGAAATGATTATTAGTGCAGACAAGTCATTTGCTCCAACTTATATGTTCTCTTTAGTTTTCTTTGGCTTTTATAACTTCTTTGTCTACTTACTTATTGAGAAGTATCGCCGTGGTTATGTGAATGAAATGAAAAAGATGACTAATTATAATAGGTCTCTTATTGATTCTATTCCTGGTTTTGTTTCTTGGGTAAATGCTGACTTAGAGTATATTGGTGTGAATAAGAATATGTGTGAATTCTTTGGTAAGTCTGAAGAGTACTTTCTTGGAACCAAAATTGGAGAGTTAACAGAAAATGATCAAAGCCGTTTAAAGTTCATGGTTACTCAATTTATTAAGTCTAATAAAAGAGAGACTCAGGATAAGCTAACATATGTTTTTCAAGGTAAAACATTTCATAATATTTTATCCATGGTGAAATACGGTGATGGTGTTTTGATTGTAACTTTTGATGTAACTAAAATTATTGAAGCTGAGGATTTAATAAATATAGAAAGAGAAAGAGCACAAACTTCTGCTAGGCTAGCTTCTTTTGGTGAAGTCTCTGCTGGTATCGCTCATGAAATTAATAATCCATTGGCAGTTATTAGTGCCATTAATTATAAGCTTAAAAGGTTAAAGTCTAAGGGAGAGTTAAGTGATGAGTTTCTTGATGAGTTTAATCAAAAAGTCGATAAGCAAATTACTTTAATCTCTAAGATTGTTAAATCAATTAAAACTCTTTCCCGTGATGGACATAGTGATCCATTTGAAAATAAGAGTCTTTTAGAATTAGTGGATGAAGTTAAAATTTTAGTTGAGCCAAAATGTAAGGGTAAAAATATTGATATTCACTTTCCGGAGAACACTGAAGATTTTTATTTAGACTGCCAAGGTGTACAGATCGGACAAGTACTCATTATTATGCTTAATAATGCAGTCGATGCAATTAAAGAGCTTGAAAATAAGTGGATTCGATTTACAGTTTCTGATCATAGTCATGGTTATGAATTTGTGATTGAAGACTCTGGAAAAGGGATACCTAAAGATATTGCAGATAATATATTTATGCCATTTTTTACCACTAAGAGTGTGGGCGAGGGAACTGGTTTAGGTCTTAGTTTGGCAGTGAAAATCATAAAGCTCCATGGTGGTGAAATCAGGATCGATCATACAGCTTCGAACACAAAATTCGTTATTTACCTTCCTAAACAGCAAATGAAACTTGCCAGTTAGGAATAAAATTAGGCCAAAAAAGGTGCTTTTTACAGAAATTCTAATAATTGATAGAATTATGTTAAGGAGCCCTTCCTATGAAAAGAAAATCCCCTCAATTAAAAACTTATCTCAATCTATGGAAAGATAGTCACGGACCAAAAGAGCGCTCTAGCTTTATTGTGGATAGACGTGCCTCTCTTTTAAAAAAGAGTATTGATCGCATTTGTATGAATGCTGATCTAGCTGAAAGTGTGGATGCCTATACCCAGGAGCTGGTTGATGGGGTGGTTTATTTATATAGCATTGGCTTTAAGCCAAGTGAGATCATCTCCCATAGTATTCTTTTGCAAAAACTATTAAACTTGGGCAGAGATATTTTAGAGAAAACCCATCAAGATGATGACCTTTTTTATCTGGGTGCCTTTATTGATTTAAAAATGACTGTGAAGTGGAAAGACCTTAATTTTTATAAATTTTTATCTAATGCTTTGAGTAAAATAACAAAGGGAATTAAGCTTTTTAGTGAAAAAATAAAGATCAAAATCTCAGATGAGTATCAATTATATTTCCCGCAAGAATTTGACTTATTTTTTACCTATCCTTTAAAGAGCACCGCATAAGATACTACTTCCTCTAAGCTCTAGTACTTTTGACAGCTAATTGACTGTTAAGTCCAACCTTTATATTCTTATGTCTAAAAATGAAGGAGAATATATGGGTAAGTTTAGATCAGGTGTTTTATTTGGAGAAGAGGTTCTTGCGGTTTATAAAGATGCGCAAGCAAATAAGTATGCACTACCTGCAGTCAATGTTGTTGGAACTAATTCAATAAATGCCGTGATGGAAACTGCCAAGGATTTAAACTCTCCTGTGATTGTTCAATTATCAAATGGTGGAGCTTCTTTCTATGCAGGAAAGGGGTTAAAAAATGATAATGAACAAGCTGCCATAATGGGGGCTGTGAGTGCTGCAAATCATGTTCATACCTTAGCTAAGTATTACGATATTCCTGTTATTCTTCATACTGATCACGCTGCTAAAAAATTACTTCCATGGATTGATGGAATGATTAAAGCAGGTGAAGAGTTCTATGAAAAAAATCAAACACCTTTATTCTCTTCTCATATGCTAGATCTTTCTGAGGAAAGCCTTGAAGAAAATATCGAAATCTCTGCAAAGTACCTAGAGCGTTTTAAAAAAATTGGAACCCATATTGAAATTGAATTAGGTGTAACAGGTGGAGAAGAAGATGGTGTTGATAATACTGATATCGATAACTCAAAACTTTATACTCAGCCTGAAGAAGTTAATTATGCCTACGAGAAACTAAATGCGATTTCTCCATATTTTTCAATTGCAGCATCTTTTGGAAATGTTCACGGTGTTTATAAGCCAGGTAATGTAAAACTTACTCCAGTTATTCTAAAGAATTCTCAAGAGTATATTAAAGAAAAGCATGGCTTAAATGAAGAGCCAGTATTCTTTGTTTTTCATGGAGGTTCAGGTTCTGAGCCAAGTGAGATCAAAGAGGCCATAAGCTATGGTGTTATCAAAATGAATATTGATACTGATATGCAATGGGCATTTTGGGATGGTGTGAGAGTGTATGCTCAAGAAAAGCATGGTTACTTACAAGCTCAAATTGGTAATCCAGATGGTGATGATATTCCTAATAAGAAGTTCTATGATCCAAGAAAGTGGTTACGTGAAGGTGAGAACGCTTTCATTAAACGTTTAAAACAATCTTTTGAAGATTTAAATTGTGTAGGAAGAAATGACGGATAAAAAAGATGATTTCTCAGTAAAGAGAAACTTCATACGCTTTTCACCAGATGATAATACTCTTATTCTTGTAAAATTTGAGGATGGGAGTATTAAAACTGGTATTGCATTTTCCGAGTCCCACGGAGGTTGTGGTGGTGTTTTTAGAAATGCAGATAATTATCAAATCGATATGAATTGTCGTATTCAAGTAGGTAAATTGCCAGTAAGTTATGCCAGACTTGCATGGATCGAGCCTGTTGATGAACACTTTGTTAAATTAGGCTTTGAATACCTTAACGACGACAGTAATTCTTAAAATAGAAGGGTGAAATACTTAATACTAATTTTACTATTCACAAATGCTTATGCCCTAGATGTTCAACTAGGAGCTGGTTCATTAACACCACACTTTTCCAGCCAGAAAAAGAATTATTGTAATCAATGGAATAATACCGGAATTATTGCCAATAAGACTTATTATATTCGCTTTATGGCCAATCAAGTGGGCTTTACTTATATGCAGGGAAATGACTCTATTTGTTCTCCCATTGAAGGTATGTTCTTACACTATATTTGGATAAAGGAAAGTTGGTATGAAACAGGTGTCACAATCGGTGGTTATTCTTTTGAGATGAAAAATTGGGAAAAACATGCGCAAAAAACACCAGAGGGCGTTGCCGCACCTGATCCTGTTTGGACAAGAGTAGATGGTAAGTACGTGGTTCCAGTATTGGCCTTAGACTTTGCTATTCATTTAATAAAAAGAAATAATTGGTCATTAAAATTAAATAATCTTTTCACTCCCATCATCTTTAATCATTCAATTGCTTTTGAGTACCGCTTTTAAAAAATAAAAATACAAGAGAGACCAATACTTTGCTTGGTTGTTTTAAAATTAGAATCAAGACCAGAAGTTTTGCCAGTATTATCATCTTCTAATTGAGTATAGACATTGCTCATATAATCATAATTTAAGAGGACAAAGTCCCATAGACGATAACCAATACCAAAGTAGGCTTCTTGACCAAAATAGCGAAAAGATGAATCATTAGAAGGCTCAATGCTGGTATTCATATATCCAGTATAAATTTTGATTCGATTAAAGAAATGAAAACCAAGAAAAGTTCCAAAGCCACCATAGGTAAAGTTTGTTGGACCAGCATCTACCAGAGACTTATTAAAATTAAGCCATCCCTTTTCTGCACTAACTCCGGCCATAAAGTGTTTCCCTATATAGCCTAGGTTAATAGAACTTCCTTCACCCTTAAGGGATCCTTTAATTCCATCACCTTTATACTCACCTTGGTAAACGCGATACTGAGGCTCAACCAAGAATTTTGCTTGAGCCTTAAATGTTATAATAAAAATTGATAATGCTACTAATAAGTAGAGCTTAGTAAGTTTGTCCATACACTCTTTCAGTGTATTCATTTAACTCTAAGATTTCGTCTCTAAAAATAGCAACACGATAATTGGCTTGATCTTGATTAAGTAAAATAGGATCTGTAGGGTCTAGTAGGTTTGCTTTGATAAGAATAGGGATGTCTTCTTTTTCTAGTGGACTCTCTAGTCTTAAAATAAATCCGTTCTTCATTAGATAGTAAGAAGCAGAGTTCATGGCTTTTCTCCTAAAAGTATTTCAGATTCATCATTGAATCCCATCATTATTTTTTCATAGTGAAAAAGACATTTCAAGCTTTCTTAGCTGTAGCATTTTAGTATGAAAAATTTACAGGCGATTTATTTGATCAAGTTTAGAGGTGTCATATTTATTGGAAGCGTTTTGGCCATTGTCTTTTTGGCACTAGAGTATATTTAGCTAAGTTATTGAAAAGTCGATTATTAGTTTTGGCATGATTTATGCTTATATATTAGTGAAGCTAGAACAAGGAATGTTCCAGCAACGAGGCCAAGGATGGCCGCTAAATGGAAGGAATCCATAATAATCAGATCTAGGACGGATAAGTGATTAAGGAGATTCACATGGAAACAGAAATGAGCGTAATTTTAGCATTATTATTTTTCTTAGGATTTGCATCAGCAGTTGTTAATTTTACTCAAATGAGTAGAGCTCGTGCCAAAGTAAGCGTAAAGAACGATTTAAAAAATAAATAGACTAACATAGGAGATTTCAATATAAGTCTCCTATGTTTTCTTCGACGATTATTCTGGCCTACCTTGCACTCTTTCTCTTAGGTGCTGTTGATAATATCCGAGGCCCACTTTATCCCTACATTTTAGAAAACTTTGGAATCTTAGAGTCTAAGGGACAATGGATTTTTACTCTATCATCTCTTTTTGGTCTACTTACTTCTCTCAGTGCACCTAAGTGGCTTAAGTTTCTTGCCCCAGTAAATACCCTAAAAATTAGTATATTAATTCATTCACTAGTCTTACTCTTAATTGGTCTTGCCATTGAGATGCAAAGCTTTATTCTACTGATAGTTTCATCAGTTTTTCTAGGTCTGGCCATGGGTGCTCAAGGACTTTGTGTGAATACAATTATTGCTCAAGAGGTGAGTGCTAAGAATTCGCGAAAGATATTTTCAGGCCTTCACTCAATGTATGGGATAGCATCACTATTATCTCCCTTATTATTAGGTTATTTTTTTAAAGAAAAGTTTAGTATTCCCAGTCTTTTCTATGGAATGTCACTTTTAACTATTTTCATCTTTTTTTATCTCTTAAAAACACCTAGCTTAAAGTCGGTTAAGAAGTTAGAGGGTATGGATTTTAAGTTTTTACAAAAAGAAGTTCTTGTTTTTGGAACCTTACTTTGCTCATATGTTAGTTTTGAAATTCTCGTTTCCTCTCGTCTAAGTCTTATTTTAAGTAATTATTATGGGTACACTTATTCACTAGCATCATTCTTTCTATCTCTCTTCTTTGTAGGTCTCTTAGCAGGTCGATTATTTTTTAGCTTCGTTCACTTAAATATTAAAAATATCACTCTTTTAAAAATATCTGCATGGCTTAATTTATTTGTATTCATCGTCGGTCTTTATATTTATCCTCCAGTTTTGGCCCTCACTGGTCTCACTTGCTCTTTCTTTTTCCCAACAACAATGGATTTAATTAAGAATAGGGTCAAAAATAATGACATTATTATTACTAAGATAATGATCTTAGTTTCTCTTTCTCTAAGCTGTATGCATCCAGTTTTTTCAATTCTTTCAGATACTTGGAACTCTTATCATGCGGCGCATCTAGGGTTTGGTCTGCTCTTTATAGTCCTGTACTTTTTACATTTCAAAGTAGACGAGTTTAAATAATTTACTTAAGTTGAGCCTATACTCAGCATACTTAACTCAAAAGAAGGGAGAGTGAAGATGAAAGTTTTAGGCCTAATGCTATTATTGGCGAGCAGTTTAATGGCATCCACAGAAAAAGATTATGCTCAATTATACGCTGATGAGTTAATCAATAACTTTGATAATCTATTAGATCAAAAATTACTTTTAAATGATCAAGAGTCAATTCTGACTACTGAGTTATACGCCCAATTAATCGCCGCAAGAACTTATATTGAGGCGAAAGAGCATCAAAAAGAAAGAGGGTATATCGAATTTAATCCTCAAAAGTTTGAGAAAATTAAAGCTAAAATTAATCATATTGCTAAAGATATAAAAATTGAAATTGATAATAATAAAGAAAGAAGTTCTGTTATTTATCCATCTGTATCGAGTGCAGGAAACTTAACAGGTAATACATATCCTCGTGGTGTTTGGTCTTTAACTTATGATGATGGTCCACATGCTTCTAGAACTGAAATGACAGTTGATAATGTGTACAGCTCAGGTATTAAAGCAACATATTTTATGCTTACTCGTAATGCTAAGAGTTTACCAAAAGTAGTTGATGCTGTTCTTGATGCTGGTAATGAATTGGCCTTACATAGTTATACTCACCAAAACTTGGGAAGTAGTTCTCGCACAGAGAGAGAGTTAAACTATGAAATCATTACTGCTAAAAAAGATCTAGAGAATCTTACTAATAGAAAAATTAAACTTTTTAGACTTCCATACGGAGCAGGAACTCGTAATTCAAATTTAAGACAGAAGATTGCGGGACAGAATATGGTACATGTTTTTTGGAATATCGATACATTAGATTGGAAAGATAAAGATCCAAATAGCATCGTGGCAAGATCATTAAAACAAATGGCCCTGACTCCAAAAAAGAGTGGAATTATTTTATTTCACGATATTCACTCTCAATCAGTTACGGCATCAAATATGTTAGTTCAAAGAATGCTTAATGATGGGCTTAAATTTTGTACAGTTAGTGAAGTGGTAAGCTTTTTAAATAATCAAGAACAAAACTGTTTATAATTGATATACTGATAAATTGTGATTAAGATTATTATATGAAAAATTTAATAGTCTTAATCACACTCAATTTACTCCTAAGCGCTTGTAGTTCGAAAATCTTTAAAAAGTCTCAACCCAAGAATGCTGAACTCGATAAAAAAGCTCAAGAACAAGATTATAAAAGAGAAGTTAAGTCATGGTCTGATGATTATTATGTAAGCACTATGCTCACTGTTAAGAGACCACTTATAAAGGAAAATGCTAAGGAAGTCTTTAGTATATGTCAGGGAAAAGATATCGCTTTTTCTCGTGGTTATAATGCAAACCAAATAAGCCCTGTGAAATTTAAACAAAAGCAATTAACTTTTTATACCAGCGATGGTTTTAAAATGAAGGTATTTGTCACTAAAGGAATTTGTCGTGAGATAGCCTTATTAAAATCACAATTAAAAGATAATGAAAAAAGCTTTAGAAAATCAATCGCTCAAATAAATATTCAATATATTTATAATGGTGATGTTTATGCTACTGAGATGCTCTTAGATACTCAATATCCATCTGTAAAATTTACTGTAAAGTAAGAGAAGTTTCTTATACATGTTCTCGCATAAGTTCATGACTTTCAGGTAGAAATACTAGGTCTAAGCTTCCTATTAAATTATAAACACAAACTTGTATCCATTGAGATAAATTCTTTTCATATTTATTTTCTAATTCTTCCTTAATTGTTGATAGTTTTTTAGACTCATCAATTAATAAAATAAAGTCTTTCCATATCTGAGGGTGCATTAGAAAGAGATCTTTTTTGAGTTGCTTATCCCATCCTATATTTGGAAATTTAGGATAGATGCTTTCTTTTTTATCAGTTAAAGCAGGAACAAAATTCAGATAAAATCCATCTTCATATCGTTTGGAAAAGGTATCTTTAAGCCAAGGCTTATTAGACATACATCCACCATGACATGTACCATTGGCGGCAAAGTTACAACCGATACATTCTTTCCAAGGAAAGAGGTAGGGACGAGCACAACTTGCTTTCCATAAAAAGTGTGCTTGTATTTCTTGAAGATTATTAAATTGGTTAAAGTCACTAATTGAATTATGCCCCTCTAGTGGAAAGCAATAGTGAATTGAATTATCTGGGTAAAAGTCGAAAACTGGGACACAATTAGATCCCAGACGATGATTATCTTGGTTTTCTTCTAAAAATCCTTTTGGAAAAAGGCAAGGTGTGATCCCGTGAGTACCAAATGTTTTAATATCTTTTTCTTTACATGCAGATAACATCTCCATTACTCGAGGTATCATTTTTCTTTTAGCACTAAAGGGATCTATTGCCATGTTATGGCTTTTTGGATTATGAATAGGAACAGTAAATGTCCAATAAAGCCGTGCATCTTTAAACCAGCTTAAAGGCTCCCAAAGATAATCGTATTGAAACTTTTCTCGATCGATATTAATTTGAAAGTCCACATTAAAGCCCCGCTTACTTAGGGCCTTTAAATTATCTATTGTTTTTAGCCACTTTTTTTCACCCATTGATGCAGGAGTATTTAAGTTGATTAAAAAGTGTAAAGCACCAGGTTTGATATCACCAAAAAGCTCGTCGACACTTTTAATAAAGAGAGCATTGGTCTTAATGCTTGGTCTTATCCCCTGGGCTCTGGCAAGATCAACGAATTGTTTAAATTGTGGGTGAAGGGTGGGTTCTCCACCAAGTAAAGAAATATAGTTTACATTAGATGCTTTTAGGAATTCTAAGATATTCGAATAAATACTTAGATCCATCATATTGCTATCATATTTCGGAGCCGTATCGGCCATATATGTTTCAGCAAAACAATACTCACAACTTAAATTACATTTATTAAAGATTACAATATTAAACACCTTAATATTGTATCCT
>CAJXHA010000090.1 GCA_913053615.1 uncultured Bacteriovoracaceae bacterium
ATTAATCTTAGTATTTCTGTTTTAACGTCCTTCTTTTCAAACTTTACTTTGGACTTAATCTTCTTGCCTGCATAGACATAGCGATATTGCATCTCCTCTTGTGCATCATTGGTAAAAACATCCGTTATCCACTTTAATGTCGATTCTTTTTTATCTGGAGTTTTCTGATTCCAATTTAGTCTAATTTCTTCTCTTTCTTTTTGAGGAAGAAAAGATAAGAATAGGTCTTCTGATGAAATGCGTGATAACTCCATAAAGAGACGTGAATTAAGTTGATGTAAGATCGGCCCAAATACATTATAACCTGCTGTTAAATTATAATAAATTGATTCAAAGACATGATAGTCTAAGACCCAAACTGTTTTTGGAATACGACCTTGTAGGCCTCTCATTGTATGAGCACTATCAAAATGTCTCATAACAGTAACAGATGCATCGAGGTCTTCTTTATTACCAGTCCATAGCCAAGTTAAGTCTAATTCCTGATTAGAAAGATACTTAAACTTCTCATCAATTGCATTCCAATAATTATCTCTTAGATCAACTAAGGGACTAATATCATCTTTTAATTGAGCAGGCAGCATCATTTCACTTGAGATTTTTTCATATAGCTTTTTAGAATTTACCAGAGGATCTTTTGCTGGATCAACAAAGAAAACCCAAAAGTGATCATTAATTACATTAAGTGCTGTTTGCCCGCGACAAACAGGCCCTTTAATAAATGTCATAATGTGATAGTTGGCATTATCTAAAAAGAATTGATAGCGTGCCTTAACAGGAATATCTTTAAAAGTCTTATAAGGATTCCCTCCACTTCTACCATATGCTGGTATTTTCTTAGGTATCGATTCCCACTTACTTTCATAAAAGCTCTTTAATATTTTTTCTCTTTTATCTTCACTTAATTTAAATGGAAGGTGACTTTTATGCACTATTGTTTCAATAACTGGCCTTAAACGATAATGAAAATCTTCTTTGGGATCATCAAAAGGATAAGTTGTAGCCACTTCATCAATCATTCCTAATTTTGTACGAGAGCGAACTAATTTAAAGCTAAGCTTAGGAAAATCTTCAAAATATAAATGGGCCAAAAATAAATGCTCATATAGATATCTAGATGCTAATTCGGACTTTAAACCTTTTCGGTTAAAGAGATTCTCCCACTTTTCAATTTTCTCCTTAACACCATTATACTCACTAATTTGCTCTTCTTGTTTTTCTCTGTCTGGCCCTGGAGCACCCATTGATATCCACTTACTAATAAGCTTAATCTCATTAGATTTTAACTTAGGCATTCCATAAGGCATTCTCCCCGCTGGGTTCTTATCAGTATAATTATCAATTTGTGAGTCTGTTAGTTCTGAAATACAAACACGGCTTGCTTCAGATAGGTATTCACTTTGTTCTCCGGACTCAATGCCCTTAAACCCAGTGACCATGTGTAGTAGAATTGACTCATCATTATTTCCAATCACATCATAAAAGTCTTTCTCTCTCCACTCTTCCTCATTCTTAGCATCTACAAACATACGCGTTGGTTCTCTTGATTCAAGTTTTGGAAAGTCATATATACTAACTTTATTCGCCCCTCTTACAGTAGAATGATAAGAAGTAAGCTTTAGCTGACAGGGAGAATTATAACAAGAGTGACATGCGATACACTTTTGATTGAATAAGGGCTGAATTTTTTTAGAATAAAAGTCTTCTGAGTGATTGATCTGAGCGACACTTATATTATTTGAGCTATTGTGTTGATATAAATAAAAACTACCAATACCAATAAGTACTAAAAAAATAGGGATTAAAATTTTCTTCATATTTCCTCTGAATCTATCTATTAAGAAGTGGTTACTCTTTATAATAGATAGATTCCTAGGAAATAACTTGCTCCATATAAGAAGAAAATGTTTAGATTTCTACACAATTTAAGCCAGATGCTTTAAATGAAACTTAATATGATCTTCTATAAAAGTACTAATAAAGTAGTAACTATGATCATAGCCTTCTCTAAAATTAAGCTCTAAAGCTTGATCTGTTTCAGAGCAAACTTTTTTAAGATTATCTGAGAGTAATTGTTCTTTTAAAAATTCATCAGCTAAACCTTGATCAACTAAGAGAGAAGAAGAAGCTCTTTTACCAGCTTTAATTAGCTCACAAGCATCATACTCTTTCCACTCAGACTCATTATCCCCGAGATATCCTTTAAGTGCCTTTTGCCCCCAAGGACATTGAACAGGATTAACAATAGGTGAAAAAGCTGACACTGACGCAAAAATTTCCTTCTCTCTTAGACCAATGACAAGTGCACCATGCCCACCCATCGAGTGACCTGTAATAGAAATTTTCTGTACATTAAAGTCGTCTTTTAAAACTGACACTAGATCCTTCACGATATAATCGTACATTTGATAATTATCTTTATATCCATCTGTTGTGGCATTTACATAAAAACCTGCACCAGTTCCAAAGTCATAAGACTCATCCTCTCCAGGAGCACCAACTCCACGAGGAGAAGTATCGGGACAAATAATCATGGTATTAGTTCCAGCAAGAATTTTTTGAGCTCCAGCTTTAGTGATAAAGTTCTCATCAGTACAAGTTAGGCCTGATAACCAAATGATTGCAGAATCAACTTTTGCATTTGGCATGTATACTGAAAACTTCATTTTAGTTTTAGTTGCAGTACTATCATGCTCACAAAAAAGTGTCTCACCTTCAAACGTTCTATGTTTCTTTAAAGTTTCATAACTCATTATGACTCCATTGTGTAATCAATAACTGTTCTTATACTTTTCCCTTCATGCATTAAATCAAAGGCCTCATTGATTTTCTCAAGAGGTAATTTAAATGTTACTAGATCATCGAGATTAATCTCTCCACTCATATAACGATCAACATAACCAGGAAGTTCAGTTCTACCTTTTACGCCTCCAAAAGCACTTCCTTTCCATACTCTTCCCGTTACCAATTGAAATGGACGAGTACTGATTTCTTGTCCAGCACCAGCAACACCAATAATGATTGATTCACCCCAACCTTTATGACAACACTCAAGTGCAGATCTCATTAGCTCTACATTTCCAACACATTCAAAAGAATAATCAACGCCACCTTCAGTTAACTCAACAATTACCTCTTGAATTGGTTTTTCATAATTTTTAGGATTAACAAAGTCTGTAGCTCCAAATTTTTTGGCCATATCAAATTTATCTTCGTTAATGTCCACAGCAATTATTCGAGCAGCCTTTGCCATTTTAGCACCTTGGATAACTGAAAGTCCGATACCACCTAAACCGAAAACAGCTATTGTTGCACCTTCTTCAACTTTTGCCGTATTAAATACAGCTCCAATACCAGTAGTTACACCACAACCTAAAAGACAGACTTTATCTAATGGAGCTTCTTTACTCACCTTTGCTAATGATACTTCTGGGAGGACAGTATATTCAGCAAATGTTGAAGTTCCCATATAATGATGAATCATTTTTCCATCTTTTGAAAAACGTGAAGTTCCATCTGGCATTAAACCACGGCCTTGAGTTTCTCTTACGCTTGAACATAAGTTTGTTTTTCCAGACTTACACATTTTACATTCACCACACTCAGCAGTGTAAAGTGGGATTACATGATCGCCTTTTTGAAGAGTTGTAACTCCCTCACCAACGGCCTCAACAATTCCACCACCTTCATGACCAAGAATAACTGGAAACAAACCTTCAGGGTCTTGACCTGATAAAGTATAAGCATCTGTATGGCATACACCAGTAGCAATAATTTTTACTAGTACTTCGCCTTTTTTGGGCATTTCTAGATCTACTTCTTCAATACTTAGTGGCTCTTTTGGTCCCCAAGCAACGGCAGCTTTTACTTTCATAGTCTTTTTTTCCATTACAAAACTCCTAGTTAATTTGTATTACTTTAATATATTTATGAGCATTTTAAGTTATTGACAATCAAGCCACAAGTTGACACATTGTTCACACATGGAAACAATTAAGAGCTTTAAATCACTAGTCGCCTTTGAAAAAGTTGCAAAGCACAAAAGTTATTCCCTAGCTGCAAAAGAATTAAGTGTATCAAAGGCACATATTTCAAAGCTAGTTCAAGACTTAGAAGATCAACTTGGCCAAAGATTATTTAATCGCTCAACCCGAGTTGTTCAACTGACTGAAACTGGTGCTAAATTCTACGAGGCCTGCTCTAAGAGTTTTGATGGAATCATCCAAGCCCAAGATGAGATATTAAATAAATCTGTAGATCCTTCTGGAAAATTAAAAATTAGTGTTGCTGGAGTTTTTGGTGAGGAATACATTACTCCCTTTGTCTTAGAGTACGTAAAAAAATATCCAAAAGTTCAAATCGAATTAGTTTTTGAAGAAAAGATAGTTGATTTATTTAAAGAGTCCTATGACTTTGCAATTAGAGTTGGGCATCTAAAAGACTCAGCACTTATTGCCAAGAAGATCGCTAATAGAAAAGAATTTATTTGTGCCAGCCCAAACTACCTAAGTGAGCACGGTACACCTAAAAAGCCTGAAGATTTAAAGCAACATAATTGCTTAACCTTAAAAGATACCTGGAGTTTTTTAATTAATCGCAAAAAACAAAATATTATCGTTAAAGGAAATTATAAAAGTAATAACGGAAGAACTCTTTTAAAAGCAGCACTTAATGATTTAGGTATATGTTGTCTTCCAAGAGAGTACGTGCAATCTTACTTAGACCGTGGTGAGCTTGTTTCTATCTTAGAAAGCTATCTTCCTGAAGAAATACCGATTTGGATTATTAGTCCTAGTAAGAAGAATATATCTATTAATGCCAAAACCTTTATTGAGGAATTGGGACGAATTAACTTTTATTAATATGCACTTATCAAAGTAACTTAAATACCTTTTTCTTTGATTTAGATCCAGTACTTAATTCAATTTTACTTTTTGGAACTTTCAAATGCTTGGCCAATAATTCAATCACTCGCTTATTTGCTTTACCATCTACAGGCAAAGCATTTACCCATACAATGAACTCATCATCACTAAGCTCTTCTACTTTTTCTATCTTTGATTTAGTTTTTACGTGGACATTTATTTTCATCATTTGCCTTAAATATTATAAACATTTTATCAACTCACAATATCTTTAGAAAAGAGCTTAATACTTTCAATACTTTAGAAACTTAGAAATGAGAGAGTAAAACTCTCCACTACTCGACGGTTTTCTTATTCTTTAGCTAGAAATTACCGATAAGACCATGAGGGAATATGAGAACTAGCTTTTTAATTTTATTATTTATTTCTAGTGTTTATGCACAAGTTATCACTTCAAGTGATCAAGTTGCATGTGAACCAATCGTAAGTGCACCAGCTCCTGAAGCAACTGAGCTAAGTGAGCTTCTAAATTTTCAAAGATCTTGTAATAATATGCAGCCTGGTGAGAGTCGTATTTTTAATAATTCTAATAAAACAATTGGTAATAATGGACTTCGTGCTAATTATAAACTTACTCGTTCAAGTGAGGACCCAAATCATTACATAGCTGCGTTTAATCCTATTTTTTATTTTCATGAAGCCCATGGAAATGGTTCAAAAAAAGTTGCAGCAGGATCTCAACGAGATCAAGCATATACTCAAATGATGATTGAAAGAGTTAATGAGTGTTTAGCTGAAATTAATGGGAGTCTTAATGGACCTTTTGGACAAAGTCTTGAAATAAAATTAGAAAAATCAAATCAGAGTTCTAATCCCCCACCGGGTATACGAATAAATGTATATGATTATCCAATTGAAAGAGAGAATACAGAAACCTGGAGTACCCAAACCAGTTGTCCGATTATTGTGCATGAAATATTTCATTATCTAGGCCTCGCGGATTCATACGAAGAAGAGCATATGGGGTATTACTTTGATCATAATGGCCGAATAACAAATGCTCAAACACCAGACTTTCGTAGTATGTATGATTGTCGAACTGTAGCACCACAAGACTCTGTCATGCATTTTCCAAACTATGCTTATGATCGAATTCGCTACAGTATGGAAAGTCTATACAATAGAGATTTTACAAATGATGTAGAAGCAAGTTCTTACTCTGTTGATATGGTTAATAATGCTTATCGCAACTTAGAAGAAAAACTTGGAAGCTATAATAATCAATCCATTCGAGGTCGTATTAATTTCATGCGAATGAATGGACAATTAGATCAAATAGACTCTCAATCTCAAAATGAACTCGTTCGAATTGAAGAAGAACTAAGTCAACTGAGCCAAAGACTTAGTAATAGCTCGATGAAACCGGCTAAGATTATGATTTATGGGTCAAATAATAATCAAGGGGCATCACAAGAAGAAAGATTTGAATACTTTCAAGCTCTCAATGCCCAAGTTAATGATTTATATTCTCAATTTCAAGAAATCTCACAAAGGACTAATCTTATTAATAGCTCAGACTCATCTCTACTTTATCCTGCGGAGTTTATGAATATAATATCAACAAGAAGTTGTTATTTAACTGAATCATTTGAACAATGTTCTCGCAATGCCTATTCAACAAGCTATGCGAGTTCACTTGGAAATTATAATAGTTATGAATTATGTGCTGAAGTACCAGCAGTATGCCAAAGTGGAAGTGACCAATGGTTAATGCTAGATTAATACTTCTAATTACAATATGCACATGCTTATGCTTAAACACAGTAGCACTTGCAAAAGAAAAGCCTATTATTCTCTCTCAAAAGAAAAAGATTCATAGCTTCAACGCTCATCAGTCAATTAAATATGAAAAAAAGCAAATAACATTAATTAAAAATACTAATGCCTTTTGTCCAAATTCTAAGGAATTCTTTGCAGGCTTACTAACTTTAAAAAAAGAGCGAGTTGCAAAAGAGAGAAACTTTCTTATTGAATCGAAAATAGATAGTGAGAAAAAGTCTAATGTAACTTTTCACAATATTAGTTTTGAAAAAAACCATCTACCCATATCTGATAATACAAAGATAAAAGAAAGAGTTATTCCTATTATGCAAAGAGCTTGTGAGCTATCTCTATGGGATATTGTTGATGGAGTAATTATTACGACAAAAGATAAAGAGAAAAAGAAAGATAATATCTATACAATTACTCAAATTAAAAAAAATAAGATTGTTAAAAGTGAAACTTTATCGCCCATGAAAGAATGTAAAAAAGAGTCAAAGCAGTATATTTGTTCTATTAAAGGCTATGGTAAGTTCTACCTCGATCTATAAACTAAAAGTGAGTGCCCTTATCTTTAATTTCATTGCCAGATTCGTCCTCTGAATTATTAACTAAAATAGTTACGGCAAAAACTAAAGAGACCAGTCCTAATATTTGTAAAAAAGTCATTTTTCCAAAAGTTTGAAAACTCGCAAAGATCATTCCAAATACGGGATAGGCCAGTTCAACAAATGAAGTGGTTGATGCCTTTAAGCGCTTAAGGCCATGATAATAAAACCACATGGCAAGACTTCCACAAATAATTCCAATATAAAGAACACGAAAGATGAATACAGGTTCAGTCATAAGAGAATAATCAAAGTCTTTTTTAGCAGTAATAAAAACCATTCCAGTGAAGCAAGTCGACATAATCCAACGCCACATAAAAATTTTATAAGGAGTATGCTTCTCTAATAGCTTTTTACCAATAACAGTACATATCCCCCAAATAAGCATGGCCGCAAGTCCCATTAGAATTGCTTTTGGATGATTAGTGAAATCAATAAAGATAGTTCCTAATTCTATTTCATTAGATTGAATAATTAATGCACTAAGAATAATCCACATTCCCCAGACTATAAATAATTGATCAAACTTTTCTTTTAAAAAGTAACTAGCTAAGGCAACGACTAGTAGTGGTTGAAATACTTGTAGAAATGAAAAAGTATTTGGACTAGCTAATTGAATACTTATATTAAAAAAATATCCCGCAATCGTTGAGCCAAAGAGAGCAAGAAAAAGTAGCATTAAAAACTCTTTTAGGTTTATATCAAGCAAATCTTTTAATTTTGACTTATTTAGAAAGGGCAAGAAGACAACTAGTCCAAAAAGATTTTCCCAAAAGATAATATGCTGGCTTTCAAGCTTTAAAGTAACTGGATAACGAACAAAAATATCTGTTGCCCATAGTAAACAGGCAAATAAGATAACAAAAGCTGGGTGAATTTTATTTAAAATACTGATCATTTTTTACATTTTAAGTTGATGATTATACTAAGTATATAACTTTTCTCTCTTACTCTCTATATTGCGTCAAAAGAAAACTGATAAAAGTCACATAATAACAAAAAGTATTTTTCTTAATTTTTCACTAAAGAAACTTCCTAAAAAGAAGTTGATAAGTATGATGGCTTATTCTAAAGACCGATTATTATTAAGAATTTCTTTACATGCTTTTCCCGACAAATTTATTCAATAAAGTATTGCCCTTTAAATGAAGGCCATCGGCATGTTTTTACCATTGAGTTCGACTTAAAAGTCATTAAAATAAAACAAAATATTTAATTGTATAACCTACAAAGGAAACGGGAATGTCAGCACAAGAAAAAACAACAAAAGACGATGTAAATGTAGAATTTTTACAATCATTTTATGAACTAGTAAGTGATAATTATGCAGTTATTGAATTCGAGACAGATGGAACGATTAGAACTGCTAATGCTAACTTTTGTAATGCTCTAGAGTATAATTTAAACGAGATTGTAGGAAAGCACCACTCTATCTTTGTTGACCCTGAGTATGTTAAGACACAAGAGTATAAGAACTTTTGGAGAGATATCGCTAACGGTAATTCATTTAACCAAGAGTTTAAAAGAATTACTAAATCTGGAAAAGAAATTTGGATTCAGGCCCTTTACTCTCCTGTTAGAAATCCACAAGGTAAAATCACAGGTGCAGTTAAAGTAGCAAGTGATATTACTGAGATGAAAAACCTTACAAAATTTAAGCAAATGGTGGATTTATCACCAATTAATACAATGCTTGCTGATCCAAACGGAACTCTACTTTATATGAATGACAATTCTAAGAGTACGCTTAAACAATTAGAACAATTTCTTCCTGAGAAAGTTGAAAACTTAGAAGGAAAATCAATTGATTGGTTCCATAAAAATCCAGCTCGTCAGAGAAAGATGATTGGTGATCCAAGTAATCTTCCACATAAAGCAATTATTAATGTTGGTGGTGAGAAATTAGATCTTTTAGTATCTCCTATTAGAGATATTTCAGGGGAATATATTGGACCAATGGTTACTTGGGATCTTGTAACAAGTAAATTAAAACTAGTTGAAGAATTATCTGAAGCATCTAATGCTCTAAGTGCTGCAAGTGAAGAATTACTTTCTGTTGCGAGTAGCATGAGTTCATCAGCTGAAGAAACTTCGGCTCAATCTAATACTGCTAGTGCGGCCAGTGAAGAAGTAAGTTCAGGTATTCAAACAGTAGCAACAAATATGGAAGAAATGACTGCTTCTATTCGTGAGATTACTAAAAATACTAATGAATCATCATCTAAATCGAATGAAGCTATGGGAATGGCAAAAGATGCAAATGCAGTTATTACAAAACTAGGTGATAGTTCACTTGATATTGGAAATGTTATCAAAGTAATTACATCGATTGCACAACAAACTAACCTACTTGCACTGAATGCTACCATTGAGGCTGCCAGAGCAGGTGAAGCAGGGAAAGGATTTGCGGTTGTTGCCAATGAAGTAAAAGAACTTGCCAAGCAAACAGCTACTGCAACTGAAGATATCTCGAAGAAAATTGAGGCTATTCAATCTGACTCACAATCTGCTGTTAACTCTATTGGTTCAGTAACAGATGCAATTGAGCAATTAAATAGTATTTCAGCAAGTATTGCGAGTGCTATGGAAGAACAAAGTGCAACAACGAATGAAGTAGCAAGAGTTGTTGGTGAGTCGAGCCAAGGTGTTCAACAAATTACTGAAAATATTCAACAAGTTAGTTTAGCAGCAGAGCAAACAGGTAAAGGTGCAAATGATATGCAAGGTGCAGCTCAAAACCTTTCTAGTCTTGCAAATCAATTAAATAATTTAGTTGAACAAGTTAAGGGTGACTTAAAGCACTAAGAAAAAATAAAATTATTAATACTAAGGGAAGCATTAGCTTCCCTTTTTTTTTTACTTCAAACTAACTTTTACGACTTTATTTCCAGAGCTATGTTCAAAGAGCAATTTTGCTCTTCCCCCATCTTCTAATGCTTTTTGTATAATTTCATCAAAGTGAATACCTTGTGAATTTAATTCTTGTACTAATTTTTTATCCATATAACTTTCAAGTTCAAATATGGCCTTAATAGGAAATGAAAGATTAACACTTTCTTCACCATCTTTTACTACGACGCACTTTATTTCTTTTGCATGTGCTTTAAAGTTTTTATTTAATCCCTCAACTTTCTCAGGCTCAAACATAAACTTTTCTTTTTCTAATTGTCTTTTAAGAATTCGATGCCAATTTAACTTTATATTGGCTTTTTGAATAAAGGCCTTAATACCTGTAAATGATTTCATTAAGAGAAAGAAGTCTTCATCTCCCGCGCTTCTAAACCACCACTTCTGCTCCCCTAAGAGAGTTTCTAACTTGTATTTATATTGCCACTTATTCAAATCATAGTTTTCATCATATAGAAAAGGCTCAAAAATGATCTGTGTGAGCATGGGAAGGAATTCTTCTAATTGAATAATTTTTTCTCGATCAAATCCAATTGCAATAAAATAAGAAAGATAATCAACTTCTTCTTTATTTATTAAACGTTGTAATAAGCTAAATAATACTTCTCTTTTTTGATAGCTAAGAAATTGCATTTGTCCAAGATCAATGAGACCGATATAGTCTTCTTCACTATTAAATAAGAAGTTTCCAAAATTTGAATCACCTTGGTAATAGCCTGTTTCGATCAATAATTGAAAGTACCCCTCCAGAAAAAGGTAAAGTAATCTTTCTTGATCAAGAGTTGGAAGATCAAGTAATTCATTAAAATGAATTCCCTGGATAAATTCTTGTGTCATCATTGTATTAGATGAGAACTTAGCGACAACACTTGCGACTCGATATGGGCTGGAAGTGGGAATTAGCTTTTTAATTTTTGCCATTTTTTCCGCTTCTTTTTTATAATCAAGCTCTTCATTTAGAATGTCTTGAAACATCTTCTGATACATTCCTATATCTACCCCCCACTTCTTAACAGGCCCCATTCCCTTTTTAGGAATCAGATTAAGAAGCTTTAACTGAGAGAGAACTTTCTCTTTAATTTGAGGATATTGAATTTTCAAAGCAAACTGCTGATCATCATGACTAGTTAAAATATGAACTTGTGATAAAGAAGCTAGATAAGGATTTTCATTAATACTTTTAAAATGATCCTTGAACTTAACATCAAATTCTTTTTCAAAGAGTGATATCACTTCTTCAATAGGGAGAGCAAAGTCATTTTCTTTTGAGAGGTGT
>CAJXHA010000091.1 GCA_913053615.1 uncultured Bacteriovoracaceae bacterium
TCTAGTTTTGATCCTAATTGGGGCTTAAAGTTATTCTGACTTTAGGCCCTGATTTAAAAGCGTATAAATTCTTTATGCAAAGTCTTACCTTTCCACATAAAACTTTCAACACAGTAATGCAAAATTGTTAGAAAAGTAATCAATCCAAAATAGTTTAAGTCCTTAACAAATAAAGCAATGATAATTGCTGATAAAAAAGTAAGTAAAATACTAAAATTCATTTTTGTTATGGGATTTAAAACTTTATTCCTAGAGACCGTACTACGATTAAAGTTATGGACAGCATAAAAAGTGAATGCCGTTGTATCATGCACAAAGCGAGGTCCTAAAATTGCAAAAAATGGGTATTTTAAAAGGACAAATACAAAGGTAAATAATAATAATAAAAAATTGGCAATAAAGTATCTCTTCCCAAAGTCATTTGTACTTAACTTAATACACTTAACAGTTAAGAATAAGAAGAAAATCAAAAAGAAAATATTGATTGCAATAAAACTATAATAAAGGTTTAAAGAAGAAGTTTGCGGAAAATATAATAAAGTTGAAGAAAAGAGTGCACTCGTAAAACCAATATACTTCCACCATAAAAATATTTTTCCACGCACCTGTGCAAATCCGCTATTTAATCCAAATTGCTGACCAATAACATGAAATAATGTAATTATACCAAATATTGCAAGGTAAGCTTTTTGAGGTGTTATATAAACAAAAATCAAAGTCACTATTAAAGAAAATATCAACGAATAGCTTAGTTGCTTTTTATAATGTACGACATATTCTTTTTCACCAAATGTTATAAGTGAAGCAACAATATGAGGAAGAACAAAGAACAAAGTAAAAAGAAAGAACTTATTTGGAGTATTAGGCAAAAAGCTTTGTAATTGGTGATCTAAAAAAAGTATATCTATCAAAACCACTAATAAAGAGAGTGGCAAAATTAAATAAAAATTTTGTAATAGATTTCTTGAAACCTTTATCATCGTTTTATCTCTTTAAAATAAGTTCAAAACAAATAAGATTAAAACACTAACGACACCTATAAAGTAACAAAGAGCACGGTGAATTACATTATTATAAGTTAAATGAACATAACTATGAGCAATACGAGAAATAACAAAAACAATAGAAAAAACAAAAGCAGTTGTACTAGCATTCCCTTGTTGTAAGGTAAAAATGACCGCAAGCATGAACATCACTGGAATTTGAAATTGATTATTAAAATGATTCTGAATAATTACTAATTCCTCACTAGAATCACCAACATAGGCCCTAAAGTGCGAAGTTCTTACCACACCTTCTTGAATACGTTTTTTACGTCGAAAGAACATAAAGAACATAAGATAAATTATGTATAAATAATAAAAACAAACAACTCCAATTAATTCTTTTTGCATTTTAACTCCAATTTTTAAGCCAGAAACTTAAAGACTTATAACTTTCTAGCTCTTCCCCACGATCACACCAGGGATATAATACTTTTAGATTTTGATTCTTCTCATAACCTTGTGACTTCCAAAACTTATCTAATGCTCGATAATTCATAGGCCTTAGTGGATGATCCTTCTCTCTTTCCACAGCACAAAAAGCAGTAAATAATAAGTTTTGAACCACTCTCTTGGCATGTCTTTCTCTTAATGAAAAGAATTCCTTACCAAGACCATGGCCACGATATTCTTTTTTGATTATAGACTCTCCAAAATACATGACTTTAGAAATATCAATTTTTTCATTTTCAAATGGTTTTCTAAAGGCCTCCTCTTCCTCTTCTAAAGGAAGACATGAGCTCATACCAATTACCTTATCCCCATCTTTTAGTAATACTACCATGGAGTCACTTGCACTTATGTATCGAGATAAATACTTTTTTTCATACTCAAGACTACCTTCATATAAGTATGGAAATTCATAAAAAACTTCCATTCGAAGTTGTGCTAGCTCAGTTATGTATTTTTCAATTTCTTTTGAATATAATTGAATAGTATCAATCATACAGGCTCAACCAAGTATCCAGTAATAAGTTCTATCATTTCTTCGAGAACAATCTTTGAATCATACTTATCTGGATGTAAAAATGATTGATATATCCCCATTCTAACTGCATTAATCACTAATAAGAGCGAAATATCAAGGTTATCACTTTTTATATCTTTCACAGCATACTTCTCAATCAAATCCTTAAAATGCATAATAAGCTTTTCATCGTTTTTAAGAATAAATGATGGATCAAGAATCTTTGGGGCAACCTGCATTAACTTTTTCGATAAAATACTGCGCTCATTCCATGCATCATACTGAGCTGTTACAATTGTTCTGATAAATGTTTTAGTATCAACTTCATTATCAATCACTTTCTCATCTAAAAGCATTTCAATATTTTTAATTACATTTTTTAATAGTAAGTCTTCTAGGATACTTTCTTTATTTTTATAGTACTGATAAAGAGAACCAATACTAACCCCTGCTACCTCAGCAATATTATTTGTCGTGAAGTTCTCTTTTTTCTCTTCATTTAAAATACGAGCAGCAGCTTCTACAATACTTTCGACCATGAGCTGAGAACGTTCTTGTTTGGGCTTTTTTTTCTTAAATTTCAAAAGCTTACCTTTAAGTTAATACCAGACTAAACCTATGGGTTTTGCGGCGAGTACATTTTAATTCTAATTTTAGCGATAATAATTCAAGGAGGAAAGTGAAAATGAACTCAATTCAAGAACTAAACATGACTCAAATTCTCAGTATTCAATGGTTAATGAATGTTAGTCGCTACATTATTATCGTTGGAGGTAGTTATTTAATTTTTTGGAGGCTATTAAAGCATAAATTAAATATTAAAACCCATAATCCTAATTCAATTAAATTTAAAAATATAAAAAGGGAATTCTTATACTCATTGCAAACTTTAACCCTATTTCTTATCCCTACTTACCTAATTATGGAATATTCAAAAATTGGGGTTTTTAAAGTCTATTATGATATTAATGATATGAGTTTAACGTGGTATTTTTTAAGTTACGTATGTTCATTCTTTTTACATGATACATATTTTTACTGGACCCATCGTCTACTTCACACAAAGCCATTTTTTAAATTTCATAGTATCCATCATAAATCACTTTACCCAACTCCATTTGCTGCATTTGCTTTTAATGCCACAGAGGGAATAATTCAATCATTTGCCTTTGTCTTTATCTCTCTACTCATTCCATTACACATTAGTACATTTATGATTTTTACTCTCTATAGTCTTATACATAATGTATATGGTCACTTGGGGATGGATATTCTATCGAAAGAAAGAATGGAACAATTCCCATTCAGATACTTTAATCACCCTACTCATCACGGTTGGCATCATCGTTATGCAAGAGGAAACTATGGACTATATTTAAGGTTTTGGGATCGAATTATGGGTACTTGGAAAGGTGGTCTTAAATAAAGCTAAGACTCGACTTTTCAAGTATCAAGCTTTGGTGTTAAATAAATACATGGAAAAATTTAAAGACATGTATAAAACAGCTAAAGGTGAAGACAGGGCATTTGTTGAGTTAAAACAACTTGATACTCTTTGGTTTAATACAGGAACTCTTTGCAACTTAGCTTGTAAGAACTGCTATATTGAATCTAGTCCCAAAAATGATCGATTAGTCTATTTAACGGCACAAGATATTAAACCTTATTTGGATGAGATAAAATCAAATCAGCTAGAAACGAAAATGATTGGTCTTACTGGTGGAGAGCCATTTTTAAATCCCCATATAATCGAGATTCTTGAACTTATCTTATCTTATGAACTAGAGGTTCTCGTACTTACAAATGCCAATAGAGTTTTAAAAAGACATCATGTAGCATTACTTGAATTAAAAGATAAGTACCAAGACCAACTCCACCTTAGAATATCTTTAGATCATCATAGCCAAGAAATACATGACCAAGAACGTGGTGCAGGAGCATTTGCAAAGACTATTAGCGAAATGCAATGGTTAAGTGAAAATGGTTTTAATATATCACTTGCATCAAGGTCTTTAAGTGAAGAAACACAAGAGACATCACTTGAGATGCACAAGAAACTTTTGGATGAAAATAATATAAAAATTAATCTCAATGAAAAATTAGTCATCTTTCCAGAGATGAAAAGTGGACGTGAGCTACCTGAAATTACCACCGCCTGTTGGGGTATATTAAATAAACGTCCAGAAGATCAGATGTGTGCAAATGAGAGAATGGTTGTAAAAAGAAAAGGCGATGAAAAACCAATTATTATGCCATGTACCCTTTTGGCCTATGACGAGCAGTTTATTATGGGGACAAGCTTGGAAAAAGCCAGTGATAAAGTGTATTTAAACCATCCATTTTGTGCAGAGTTCTGTGTGCTTGGTGGTGCAAGTTGTTCCAGTACAAAGTAAGAATTTATTAGGTGCAAGCTCCCCTCTTTTTAGGCAATATACTCAGGCTTAAGGAGCTAGCATGAAATCAATTATTTTTACTTTTCTAATTTTAACCAGTGCATTATACGCCAACGCCAGAATTTATCTTGTAGAAACGAATGAAATCATTGCCTTCAAAGAAAATGGACTTTATCACTTTAAGGGTAAGGTGGATCGCTTAACTTATAATCCAGAGAAAAACCAAGACTATCTTATGTTCACCATGGTTGATCAACCACGATCTTTTGATAAACCTTTTTTAATTAATAAAAAAGATACAATTACAATAAACTTAATCACAAGTAGTATTGGTAAGACAAAAGTTTACTTTAAGTCTGAACAAACTCCTAATGGTCTCTTACTAAAAGCTATTCAATTAATTGATAAAGACTTTGATCATTAATTTTATATACTTTAATTTAGCTCACTTTAATTTAGCACTTAGATATGCTTCATTAATGAAAAGACTTTGGCTTTGATCAACTCGCTTATCAAAGCCTACTTTTTCTATGACTTCAATTTCACGACTAAGAATATAAAGATCAAAGTTAATTCGATTTTCTAAATGATAGGAAGTTGAGCCACAACCAGTTTTCTGACACCATGATTTAAAATTAATTCTTCCTATCAGTCCAGGAAAAGAAATCCATCGCATACTATCAACAGTCCCAAGCTTCATCATTGGTTTAACCCATAGATCTTGGTATAAGGTATTCTGTAAATATGTTTGCTCATATCTTAGAAATGCTTGTGTGGCCCTAAAAGAGTCGCTCTCAGTATGAAAGGTGGCTAAATGTTCATTATTAATAATATTTAAAACATAGTCTCTTCCACATAAGTCTCTAGCAATCAAAGACCAATATAGTTCATAAAATAAACTCTCACTATAGGCCATTAATTTGGCGGCTATTAAATCCGGACTTATGCGAAGTAAAGTTCTCAGTCTAATACCTGTTATGAACTTTTGATCATCTTCGGCGTACTCACTACCACTTGGCCATTGTTTAAAGCGTGTAATGCGACCTAGGTGAAAAGAAGCTTCCGAATAAAAGTAGCCAATTAACTGAATCTTAGGATTATCACTATTCATTAATTTGGCATACTCTTTAGTAATAAGAGCATTTTTTACTGAAGGAAATTTCTTATACTTTTCAAAATTCTCAGCGTACGTCTTTTTTAATTCATCTTTCCACTCTGTCGGACTATCAAAGCCGCAGTGATAGGCAAAAAGACTTGATGATAGAAAAATAAGTAATAAAAGAATTCTCATAGAGCTTTAATATCTTAGCTAACACTAATTGTCATATTAACCCATACTCATATTGCTTCATCTTTGTTAAAATTACATATGGAACCATTTAAGAATATATTCAATTCTCAATACATAGATAAGTTATCTGAGCAATTAAGCCAGAATTATTCGTCTTTTAAAACAGAGGAATTTAAGCGATTAGTGCCAAGTCTAAAAAAACTAGAACTTAAAGATAGAGTGCGCTTAATAAGTCATCATCTTCAGATAAATTTACCAAGTGATTATAAAAAAGCGATAACTATTCTCATTAAGTCTTTACACTCCCCTAAGAATCCAAATGGAATTGAAGGCTTTACCACTTGGCCATTATTACAATTTATTGAAGACTATGGACTAGATGACTTTGAAACATCATTTAAGGCCATGTTTGAAATGACCCAAAGATTTAGTGCGGAATTTGCTATCCGGCCCTTTATTAAAAAAGACCCAGACTATTGCTTTAGTATTTTCAATCAATGGGTCAATCATGAGAACGAACATATTAGAAGACTTTGCTCGGAGGGAACAAGACCTAACCTTCCTTGGGGAATGAAAGTTGAAAGTATACATAATAATCTCAAAAGAGGTATTAAACTTATTTCAAAGCTAAAAGATGATCCTTCATTATATGTAAGAAAAAGTGTCGCTAATCACTTGAATGATATTTCAAGAATTGATGAAGAACTTTTTATCAAAACACTTCACACTTGGAATACCAAAAAAATTAAAGATGAAAGAAAGTGGATCCTTCGCCATGCCACTCGTACTCTACTCAAAAAAGGACACCCAGAGGCCTTGGCCTTCCATGGATATAATCCCAAACTTAATATTGAATACAAAGCAATTAGCTTTAAGCCTAAAAGTATTAAAGAGGGTGATAAAGTAAAATTAAACTTTAAAACCAAGATACAATCTCCAAATGAGCAAGAGAAAGTTATAATGGACTATATTATTCATTACCTTAAAAAAGATGGAAGCCACTCTAAAAAAGCCTTTCGCTTTAAGGATGGTGAAATTGAGACAAACGCTTGGAATCAACTAAGTAAGGAGATCCACTTTAAGGCCGTCACAACGAGAAAGCATTATCCAGGTAAGCACTTTATCTCTATTCTTATTAACGGAATTGAATCAAAAAAGCTTGCATTTACTCTCGAGGATTAAAGTTATATTTATTAAATTCACTTTGATAGAAAGTATTTAGTTTAGGATAAGTATCTTGCCATTGATACACATCTCTAAACTTAAACCAATCAAGACTACAAAATAGCCAGTCCTTTACGATTGGTTCAATCTCATCTAGTTTTGTTTCAAAATAATCTAAAACCAATGCTATTCGCTTCAAATTATTTTTTGAAAAGATCCCCTCATCATTGGCATCAATATCAAACTTTCTTAATTGAAAAAGACAAACACCAGCATCAGTAGCCTCATTTAAAAGAACAATATCTTTTTTAGTTTTAATATCAAACTCACCAATTAAGTACTCTGCAATTAATAATGAGTCCCAAATGACTTTATCACCATCAACTAGTAATGGTATTCTTTTGGTTGGATTAAGTTTTTCAATAATAGCACTTTGTTCATCATCAAAGATATTTGTAATAATAAACTCATAGTCATCTTTCAGAGTTTCACTCTTTTCTATTAGCAAACGAATTCTTCTTACAAAGGGAGATGCAATTGAACCATAAAGTTTCATAAAATTATCCTCTTATGTTCCACAAAAAGTTTGATATACTCTTTGTTCATTAGTCGGTGCTTGAGTCAGCTTAGAGTATTCTTTATTTTCTATATAAGGATGACTATAGGCCTGATTCAAAAAATGAAAATAGCTAAAATCACCTTCATAAGCCAAATTAATTGCCTCTTCAATATGATGATTACGCGCAATTAAATAAGGATTTACAGAGTCCATAAGCTTTATGACTTCATCATCGCTTTTATTTTGAATTTTCAAGCGTTCTTTCCACTGATTTAACCATTCATTATTAGAAAAATTAAAGGAATTTAAATTACGAAATGAATTAGTAAAATCTAATGACTCATTTTCTAAAATATTTAAAAAGTCTTCAATCAACTTTCTATCTTCTTTAACTGGATCAAATATACCAAGCTTTTTAGCAAAATACTTCAGGTAGAGTTCATCAGCATAAATTTCTAAATCTTTAAAAAATTCTTTTAGTACCTCAATCACTTGAGTCTCAGTTGAAGATTTTATAAAGAGTGGCATCATTGCATTTGCAAGCACAGATAAATTCCAAAGAGCAATATTCATTTGATTATTATAAGCATAACGAGCTTGCCTATCGATAGAGCTAAAAACCTTATTTCTTTTAAACTCATCCATAAAAGCACAAGGCCCATAATCAATAGTAATTCCTGCAACACTGGTATTATCAGTATTCATTACTCCATGAATGAATCCAACCCCTAGCCACTTAGTCACTAATTTAACTTTTCTTTTTGCAATTTCTTTAAAGACATTCAGTTCAGTATCAAGGTTGGAGTAATGTCTTTTTTGTACATATTGGTATAATTCATTTAATGCATCAAAGTCACCTCGAGCATAAAAGTATTCAAAAGATCCAACTCGAATATGTGAATTGGCAACACGTACTAATACACCACCAGCTAATTCATCTTCACGGTATACTTTTTCGTTGGTTGCTATTGCTGCCAATGAACGAGTACTTGGTACTCCAAGTTGATGCATAAATTCACTTACTAAAAACTCTCTTAAAACAGGCCCTAAAGCAGAAAGGCCATCACCGTTACGAGAAAACTGACTGCGACCTGAACCTTTAAGTTGAATATCAAAATGCTGGCTATTTTTAGAAATAACTTCAGCAATAATATGTGCTCTGCCATCCCCTAAACTAGGATTAAAATAACCAAATTGATGACCACTATAGGCCAGTGACTTTGCAGTATAACCTTGCAATGATTTACTTCCATTAAAATAGTGTAAGAGATCTTCTTCATTTAAAGTGACATCTAATTCGTTTAATAGATCATGGTTTAATTTTATGAATTGAGCTAGATCAAATTCAGTTGGCTTATTTTCATGATAAAATTTTTTAGGTAAATTCTTATAACTATCGATTACATGCATAGGCTAATTATAAGAAAAAAATTAAAGGATGTATGTGAATAATCATTTAGATCTAAGTCTTTTTAAAACTAGTTCCGTAGGAACTACCGTAGACTCTCCAGAGAGTGATTTGGACGTTAATATGGAGTACTCCGGTGTTGGCTGGTTTTTCATTACCATAATGGGTACTAGCCAAAATCCAATTAGAATTGAGTTTAAGTGCCTTAAAACAGGTGAAATATTTGAAACACTTACTGATAAAGAACTTATAAAGCACTATATGACCTATCGCCGTGTATAAATAACTTGCAATTTCTATTAAATATGAGAAGATGTTTGATATGCCAAACAATAATTTTGGAGCCCAAACAATGCTAATAATCAATAACTCTCTACAACTTTTAGATGAACTTAATGAGATTGAGAAACTTATTAAAAAGGCCGAAAAAAGAAAAAAGGCCCAAAAGTAGCAACTTACTTTACTGGTAAAAATTCCAGCATCTCTACTAAGTAGCTAAAACTGTATTTTCCTTAAGTCTGTAATTATTTCAATTTATACTTGTATCGAGTAAAGCGGCACTATACTGCGCCCATGAAAAGGATCAAGACTTTTACATTGGTTTTATTGGGCCTACAGCTTTTAAACACAAAAGCTTTTGCTGAAAGCTGTAGTACTATAAACCTTAATGATAGCCGTTTTAATGTTGGTCGCTGCAGTGATGGCACCATTAGCTTTCATCAACCAAGTACATATAAAGGTAGTGAAAGAAAAGGTTCCTACGAAGGTCTTTGTGGTGCGGTAGCAAGTGCAAATGTCTTTCACGCCTATTGTGATGAAACATTCTTGATTCCTGCAGAAATAGGTCCGAAATACTTTTATGATATCACTCCTGGAATAAGACCAGATACATTAGTTAGTGGACTTAATGAACTCTTTGATAAACATCGTTCAAAATGTGTCAGTGGAAATTGGAATCATTACTACGCTACAAATAGATGGGATTTTATTAATCGACTTGATCGTGCAATTGGACAAGGTCGTTCTAATTGGATGAGAAGACCTTATCCCAATCGTAGACCCTATAAAGTAAGTCCAGTGATTGTACTCATTTCGAAGAATAATGCAGATACCCTTCACTATGTAACAGTCACAGATGTTCGCTATGATAAGAACTATGACTTTAATGAGAGTGAGCATCAGAATAAATGTAAAGTATATTATAATGACTATAAAAAGAGCAGATCCACAACTTGTAAGAACTTTGCTTCATGGGCAAGACAAGTTGATAACACAACTTTTACTAGTTGGATGAAAGAGTATAATTACTTTAAATATGTTCAGTAGTACTTTTAATCTATGGAAGTTCTAACTTTATCGCTTTCTTTATTATATTCTTAGGAAAGCTTTCCAATTGATAACTTGCTTCAAGCATATAGATTGGTGGAGTTAGGCTTTTGAGTCTTTTAGCATCAACCTTTAATTCAATGGCCTTTGAGTTGAGATCATAATCTTTAAACTCTTTATTATTTGGAAAGTTATCTGAAAGAGCGATGATATTCTTCTTTGATTTGGGAGAGAATATATATAGCCAATTTTTAAACTCATGTACTTTTACATTTATTTTATACTTCCTAGCAGTCTTAGTAACTTTTGGCTTTTTAGGACTATAAACTTTAAATGGAGCAAACTTAAAATAAAGCCCCATATTCCAAAAAAAGTGATCATCTTTTGGAATTGCGAGATCAAATATTTTAAACTCTTTCTCTACCTTTTTCACAAAGAGTATACGATCAGTTAATAGACCGATTGCACTCCAGCTTATGATATAGCCTTTCTCATAAGCAAAGGCATACTTAATATGTGGTTTTTTAATCTTTTTTAGGTAATCAAAACTGTATTTGAATTTTTCAGAGTTAAAATCAATTTGCTTAGCACTTTTTTTATCAAAGAGGCTTTTAAAGAGTTCTTGATCTTGATTGACATAAGAATAAACTAAACTCGACATTAATCCATCTATTGATTCTAGCTTGGAAACTTTTATTGGGATCAGGTCTTGCTCTAAGTTTTGATATACCTTTGCAAGGTATTTAACTTCAGTCTCCCCTGCCTTTAGTGGACTTTTATCTAAGTGTGCCAATCCAAGGGGAAGGCTGACCTCTAATTCCTTTAGCTCAAGAGCATATAAGAAATTATGGGAAAACATCAAAAGCGTAAGAATTATCTTCATCATTAGTATAAATTGGTTTGTAGTAATTATATGTTGTTAGCCAGCCAATTTGAAGAGTTCCCTGTAACCATACAGAACCAATCTTATAGTCACCAACTACTTTTGCTAGTTTATCACTTTGAATTGAATCTTGCATACAAATTCGTCCAATAACATATGGGCGCCATGCAATTTTAAGCTCGCCACCAATCCAGCCATCCATCGCATCAACATATCCTCCACCATAGACAGTTGGCGATATTCGAGCATTAAAGCAATGATCTCTCTCTGTACATCCTACAGGAGGAGATGAGTAACCTCCACCAAGTGAAATTCCCATACCGGCCAAGAAACCAATTCCTGCTAAATTATAATTTAAAAATGAAAGGTTATATCCAATCTTAGCTTCAATACCTCCATAAAAAGAAATATTAAAACCATAATTTTTACGCCACTCTA
>CAJXHA010000092.1 GCA_913053615.1 uncultured Bacteriovoracaceae bacterium
GCCTTATGCACTTCAGTTGTTCCACTCACCCAGTGCTTCCAAGGAACATTACTTGAAGAGCTAAAGTTAGCACCACTATAAACTTGGCCACCATCGTATTCTTCACCAACATTTGAAAAGTTATGTCCTAGCTCATGTCTTAAAACCATACTACCTGAATTAAGTGAACGAGTCGTAATGGCATAACGGCCACCAAGTCCACCATAATAATCATCATTAGCAATAATAATAGGATAATCAGTATAGGCCGGAATCATATCTAGTGCTCTTTCAATCGCTCCACGATTACCTGGCATAATTCCACGTTTCGAGCCTCTTGGACTTCTATATAATCCAAAGGCCGTATCTTTTTCCTTAATATCACTAATGCCACTCTCCTTACTTGGAACGAAAATCGCATAAATATTAAAAACGGGAAGGTATGATTTAAAAGTAACTTCTTTAAAAAGATCATCAGTCATTCTCTTAACATCATCAAAGAACTTTTCTTTTTCGGCCTCTGTATATCCATCACCTAGAATAGTTAAAATAATTCTATTACTATCATCACCTTGCTTTATGATCTCGCGAACTTCACTTCCAGCGATCTCTATTGAAATACTTTTTTGATTTAAAAGAATTTGAATTTCCTTATTTACTTGTGAATTAGGAATAAGTTCTTCTACGTATTGAATATTTGGAGTTGCGATCTTTTCACTAATAGATTCACGAATATCCTTCAAAGTAATTTTCTTTGAAATATTCTTCTCTAGCATTTTAGCAGAAATATACTCAACACGATTAGGATGAATTCTTTTTTTAACGAGAACTGCAGCACTGGCAGCATTAAGACATAGTATTGCGACTAATAAACATTTCATAAATTTCTCCCTGAATAAGTATTGTTTCAAGGAGAAATGAAAGCGTCAAAAAGATTAAACTTAAAAGATATTAAATCTTCTTACCTATAGCATAGTAAGTAAATTCAAACTCTTTCATATACTTAGTCTTATAAAGATTACGTGCGTCAAAGATAACAGGAGCATTTAATCTATTCTTAATCTCCATAAAATCAGGCATTCTAAACTCTTTCCACTCAGTAAGAACTAATAAACAATCAGCTCCATCAAGTGTTCCATATTTAGAATCATTCTTAGTGGCCTTTAACCCATTTTCATTGGCATATGCTTCAAAATTATCATCAGCAACTGGATCATAAAATACAACTTCAGCTCCTGCATCATTTAATGCCTTCACCATATAGATAGCGGGAGTTTCTCTGATATCATCTGTATTCGCTTTAAAAGCTGTACCCCAAAGAGCAACTTTCTTCCCTTTAAGATCACCAAAGTGAGCTTGCATTTTTGTAAACATATAAGTTTTCTGCTCATGATTTACATCTTCAGCAGATTTAATAATTTCTAATTCCATATCATTTTGGCGAGCAGTATAAAGTAATGCTTTCACATCTTTTGGAAAACAAGACCCACCATAACCTGGACCTGGATATAAGAACTGAGTACCAATTCTTGAATCAGTACTAATACCGTGCCTTACCTCTTCAACATCCGCACCTGTCTTATCGCAAAGACGACTAATCTCATTCATAAAAGAAATTTTTGTAGCAAGAAAACAATTAGCCGCATACTTAGTCATTTCCGCACTAAGATTACTCATACGAATCGTACGCTTACTTAAACGAAAGAATGGATCATAAAGCTTATCCATAATCTCCCATGCATAATCATTATCCGTACCAATAACAACACGCTCAGGTTTCATAAAATCATTAACAGCAGCACCCTCTTTTAAAAACTCAGGGTTATTTACAATATGAAATTTCTTATCTGTCTTTGAAGCAAGGTATTCTTTAACAGCACTTCCTGTTCCAATCGGAACAGTAGATTTTAAAATTACGATTAAATCATCATGAATAAATGGAACTAAACTATCAAGTGCAGCATACATATATTTTAAATCCGCACTACCATCATCACGACTAGGAGTTCCTACCGCCATAAAAACAGCAACAGAATCTTTAATAGATTCATAGCCAGTAGAAAAAGTTAAACGCTTATCCTGAATATTTCTATTCATCATCGGCTCAAGACCTGGCTCATAAATAGGACACTTACCATCTCTCATCATATTAACTTTTTTCTCGTCAATATCGATGCACTCAACATTATTTCCCATCTCTGCGAAACATGTTCCTGTAACTAAACCTACATATCCGGTACCAATGACTGATAGCTTCATAAAATCTCCTTAAAACGAGCTTCCATATTACATTTGTGAATAATTGATGTCTATACTATCGCGCTGAGTAATTGAGTGAAAAATTAGTCTAAACCGCTAGATAAATTGTAAAGAGAACTTATTTCGCTCGTGCTAAGACTCCTATTCCAAATTCCGAATGAATCTAGACTAATCTCATTAGATAGCCATGTTCCTCCTGTGTCAGACATGATTGCACAAGATGAAGAAGTAGGGTCATTTGTTAATGGAACAGTATCTGTTCCAACAACGGAGCCATTTCGATAAAGAGTCGTTGTATTGTTAGAACGATCAACATTTATTGAGTAGTGATACCAAGTATTATCATTTGATATTTGACCACCGAAAATAGCACTTGCACCTTCCGCATTAAAAGAAATTCTTATTTCAAAACTACTATTAACTAAAACTCTGAACTGCCCACAATCAATAATATATTGTACAGTTGTAATGGCAGCAGAGTTTTTTAACCAGAAAGAAACATTTAAATTTTCATTAGTATTAAAACTAAAATTTGCAGTTGAATACAAAGCAGCACCAGTTCCAGCAGACCAACTTTGCCCAGACACACCGTTACCAAAAGCTCCTGTTGTATTTGGTATCACATGTCCATTAGCATCTGCCATATCAAGATTACCAACGGAATCAATTCTAGTTTGAGAACTGCCCTCTTCAAATTTCCAGAAATGTAGAAGTGACTCTCTTATTCCATCACTTTTCTTTGTAAACTCACTTCCAAGTTTTGTATCAGCATCAGTAATAACTGAAGCAATATTGCATGAACTTACAAATAATAAACTAAAGAGTATTAAATTTTTAATCAACATTATTATTTCCACTATAAAGAGCTTTTATTTCTCTAGAGTCTAAATCTCTCTCCCAAATACCGAAGGAGTCTATTAGCCCATTAAAACCACTTGTTCCACTTGTTCCCGAGCAAAGAATAAAAGTTGTAGAGGTACTACTAGTTGCATTTAGAGCATAGCTTCCAAAGAAGTTTCCATTTTTATAAACATCCATATTCCCACTAGCAAAGATATTAAACGAAAGGTGAACCCAATTACTAAAGTCATTAGCATCAATTAGGCCACTTATAGTCATACTACCAGATCCAATAGTGAACTGCATATCTAAACGGTCTGGTGCAATTAACTGGGTAAAACTAATATTATTGCCGGGATTTTCCATTATTGTTGTAACCGTAGCACTTGCACTCACATAGTGCTGCATCCAAAAAGAAATATTATAATTACTATTTGAAGCATCTATCCCATAGGGAAAACTACCTGTTTCAAAAAATCCACTACCACTACTATTTGAGCTACAATCTGGAGCTCCTCCAGAAATACCTGATTGCATAATAAATCCAGTTGAAGAAGTATCATTTAATACAACCCCATTCTGACTATCTACTTTATCTTGATTTTGCCCTTCATTAAATCTCCAAAAGACTAATAGTCCCTCACGAACATCAAGTTCAAAGTTATCACCCAAATCAGTTTCAGCATCTGTAATCAGAGAAGCAACATTACATGAGCTAATTAATATTAGATTCAAAAAGAGAAAAGTCTTAATCAACATTATTATTTCCTGTATAGAGAGCTTTTATTTCATCAGTACTTAAGTTTCTATTCCATAGTCCAAATGAATCTATTGCTCCCTCAAATTCATTTCCACCAATGTATGATGAGCAAAGACATATACCTGTTGCATTTACATTCATTGCTGAGTGACCTGATGACGAAGCATAAAAGTTTCCATTTAAATAGACTTCTCTTGAATCGCCACCGTTAATTAAGTTTACTGCAATATGATTCCATTGCCCAAGAGATATGGGCATATTATTGTACTGAGAGGTCATCGCATTGACGTTAATTCTTAAGTCATTCGTATCACTAGAACCATCAATGTCTCCAAAACTAACCTGTAAGGTACCATTGTCATCAGTGAAAATAGTACCTGAACTTATACTGGTATATGTAGTATCTGCCTTTAACCAAAAAGCGACAGCAAAGTTTTGCCCCGAGGGGTATACAATATTAGTTGAAGCATCTTTTAATGCACAATCTGCATTACCTATTCCAGCAGAGTCACATTGAATTGCTCCCCCATTTTTTCCACTCGTTTGAGTCGCTGTAAATGTATTAGTTAATATAATATTATTAAAGCTAGTGTACTGATCACCAGAACTATCTAGACGAGCAAAAAAATCAAGGCCATTAGTTAGGTCGGTCGAAAAATTATTACCTAAATCAGTTTCAGCCCCGGTTAAAACCGAAGCTACATTACATGAATTTATAAAAATTAGACTTAGTAAAATCAATGAGTTTTTCATGTAACTATTCTATTTTTTTATACATTAGCATGCAAGAAATAAGCGTCTAAAAGAAAATGAATCTTAGCTTCTTATGTTTTTGTATATTACTGCTAGAGTATAATCATGAAGTTAACACTAGGTATTATTATGTCATTCTTACTATCCTGCTCAAGTACTACTTATAAAACGAAAGTTAAGTCAGTGGATATCGATCGCTTTATGGGTGATTGGTATGTTTTGGCCGGGCGTTTTACGATGTTTGAAACAGACGTTCACAATGGAATTGAGAGCTATACTTGGAATGAAAAAGAGAGTCGCATTGATATTGATTTCACTTATAGAAAAGGAAGCTTTCAAGGCGAGAAAAAGTCATTTCCTCAAAAGGGATGTATTTATAATAAAGAGACCAATGCTCATTGGAAGGTATCTCCATTTTGGCCTTTAAAGTTTGATTACCTAATCATTGATATTTCAGATGATTACTCATGGGTTGCTATTGGTGTTCCTTCCACTGATTATCTTTGGATTATGGCCCGTGACTATGAAAATGCAGTAGAAACTATATCGCTAGTTCAAGAACGTCTTAAAGCAAAGAACTACCCAGCAAATAAATTAGAATTTGTTCCACATAAATACGATTAAAATAAACTCGAAATTGGGCAAAAAAAAACCGGCTAATCAGCCGGTTTTTTAAATAGGGTAAGGGATTAAAGGGTCAACCAAAGTTAGGGTGTTTTGATCGATGAAAAGAATTTAGCACAAGTATAAATTTTTTCCAGCTAATCCCCCCCTTATAGAGTTTTTACATTCATTTTTGAAACACTTAGTTCTAAAATCGTTAAGGTTTCTTAAGGTTTCAATTCCTTTATTATCAGCAACTTAGGCTCTAATATGCCCATCACCAACAACAACATAACGAGAAGTCGTCATTTGCTCGGCTCCCATTGGCCCATATGCATGAATTTTTGTGGTAGAAATACCCAGTTCTGCACCAAGACCAAGTTGGCCACCATCATTAAATCTTGAAGAAGCATTTATCATGACACAACTAGCATCCACTTGATTTAAAAAACGATTTTGGTTTTCAGCATCTTCACTAACAATTACTTCAGTATGAAAACTTCCATGCTTAGAGATGTGATCAATTGCCTCATCAATATTGCTTACGGTTTTAATTGATAAAATATTATCAAGGTACTCTGTATCCCAGTCCTGTTCTGTTGCCTCTGTTAATTTAGTATTTGCCGACTCAATAAAAGTTTTATCTGCTCTAATCTCACAACTCTTTGCTTGCAGCTCTTTTGTGATATGAGGTGCAAATTCATTTAAAACATCTTTATGCACTAAGAGTGACTCGATAGCATTACACACACCTGTTCTTTGAGTTTTTGCATTGATCACGAGATCACTTGCTTTTTTAAGGTCTGCTTTATTATCAATATACATGTGGCAAAGACCATTATAGTGAGCGATAACCGGCATCTTTGCATTCTCACTAACAAACTCAATTAGGCGATGCCCACCTCTTGGAATAACCACATCAATATTTTCTTTTTCATTAAGAAGTTCATTCACTAATTCTCTTTGATCTGAAGCAAGAACTTGAACTGTTTCTTTTGGAATAAATTTTTCAATACTTGTTTGAATAATATTGCCTAGAATCTCATTTGAATGTTTTGCCTCTTTTCCACCTTTAAGAATAATGGCATTAGATGATTTTAGAGCAAGAGCAGCACAATCAACCACAACATTTGGTCTTGATTCAAAAATCATAAGAATGACACCAAGAGGAACTCTTTGTCTTTTAATGGTTAGACCGGCTTCATTAGTAAATTCATGTGAGAATGAATTAACGACCTCAGGTTGTTCTGCAATTTCTTCAACTCCCTTAATCATGCCATCTATACGATCATCATTAAGTTCTAAGCGATCTAAGAGTGCACTATTTAAATCCATTTCTTTGGCCGCAGCTAGATCCTTTGCATTAGCGTGCTTAATGTCAGTTTTATTTATACGAAGATTGTGAGCGATTGCCATGAGAATTTCTTTTCTTTGCTCATGGGTAATACTTTGTAAAACTCGTGAAGCTTTTTTCCCTTTACGAGCTAGCTCTTTCATTTCCTTTGCTATTGTTGTCATCGTTTAATCCTTCTTTTAAATCATTATTAATTAATAAATTAGTGGTATGGATGATTTCATTACTATTATTAAAACCTAGAATATTTGAAATCTCTTTAGAGTGCTTATCTTTGATTCTTTTAATCTCTTTAGCGTCGTACTCTGAAACACCTTGAGCAAAGGCATTTCCATCATAAACAATATCCACACAGTCACCTTTAAAAAATCTTCCTTCAACATTAACCACACCAATAGGAAGAAGTGACTTACCTTGCATTAAGGCCTCATAAGCACCTTCATCGATTTCAATATGGCAAAACTGTTTCTTGGTCGTAATCAACCATGCTTTTCTATGTTCTGGTTTATAGGTTTCTTCTGGGTGAAAATAAGTTCCCATTTTCTTTGTGAGTGGATCCATCACAATGCGATTATTTTTCTTAGAACTAATTAGTCCTTTAATACCAACGTGAGTAACTTTTTGAATGGCATTTACTTTTGATTGCATTCCACCACGTCCGGCACTGGTTTTAGACTCCATATCTAACATGCAGAGATCTGCATTATATTTAACTTCTTCAATAAATTTTGAATCTTTATGAGATGGGTCTTTATCATACAGACCTTTCTCACTAGTGATTACCAATAATGCATCGGCCTCCACCATTTGCGCGGCTTGAGCTGCTAAGTGATCATTATCTCCGACTGTAATCTCAGAAAATGAAATGGAATCATTCTCATTTAAAATGGGAATAATTTTATTTCTAAGAAGAACTTCTATTGTTTGCTTAGCATGTAAGAAGCGCTTTCTATTTTTAAAATCATCATGAGTTAAAAGTATTTGTGAACAGATCTTATCGTTCTCATCAAAGAGTCTGGAATAAATATTTAAGAGCTTTGGTTGACCGATACTACTGGCGGATTGTTGTAGATCAATTCGTCCCTTTCTTGGCATATGCTTTTTTAAAAACTGTGTTCCCACCGCTACTGCACCGGAGCTTACAAAAACAACCTCTACTTTATTTTCAACTAGTTCCGAGATGTCTTCGACAATTACCCGCAGCTTTCGCGTGTCTAACTTACCGTTTTTTCTAGTGATTACATTACTGCCGACTTTAACGACGATTCTTTTAAGACTTTTTAATTCTTCTCTAAATTTCATGAAATATCCTCAATATATTTATAAAGGAACTTTAGAAATCTAAAGACAAATAGTTCGCCTAGTTCGGGAAAATCGAATAATGATTATCAAAGTGATTTAATAGATTTTTGCGTTTTCATTAAATAAAAATTAACCAGGCCACAAATTAAAAGTCCGAAGAATTCCCGAGCAAACTCAATATATGGACTTTCGGCCTTCATTTCACCAACAATCGAAGGCATGCCAAGGCTCAGCCAATTGATAAATTCCGGCAAAATAGTTATGGTCCAAATTCCATAAATACCGAATAGGCCCATGAAAACGAATCTTTTTGGAGTGATAAATAGTGAGAGCAGTGAAGTGAGTCCAATTAACATATAACCGCTCACCCATAACCAAGGATCTACATCATTTAATTGCACATAAGCAAAGAGAGTGAAGAGAAAGAAGAAAAGTATTCTAAGGGCCTTATGCATTTTTACTCTTTATTGTTTAGATAAGTAAAAGGCGATTAAATAAGCCTCTTCATCACTAACTGTTTGAATACTTGCACTCATAATAGCGGTATTACCATTACTGCGTGATCCATCTCTAATATCGATAATTTGTTGTTTTAAATAAGTCTTTGGTTGCCCACCTATTAATGGGTATGAATTATCTTGTGGATTATTACCACCTTTTCCATGACAAGAGAGACATGCTTTTTTCTTATAAAGCTTTTCTCCCTTACTAAGAACTTCTGAGTAATCTTCTTCTCGTAATTTACCTGCAAAGTCTTCAGAAAAAAGATGAACACCAAGTGAGCCTATAAGAATAAATAAACAAATTAAAAAAGGATATTTTACATATTTATTCATAGTTTATTTATCCTATCTTAAAGAAGTTACCATATAGAAGAAACTTTTAAGTGTATCCATAAAACTGATTTCTTCAATTCTAAAAATTCCACCATTAAGAGTCACAACAAGAATTTCATTATTAGCGTCCTCAAAGAAAGACACGGGATGAATATTATCTCCTTTAGTTGGACCAAATGGCATTGGTAGTTTGGGAAACTCCGTAATAAAGCCACTATCAGTCACTTCTTTAATTGCTTTTGGCATATTTTTAAAAGGTAAACTCATAATGCCTCTTAGATAATCACCAAAAACGTACTTACCTTTAAAGCGTTTAACTTTTTCACCTTTGTACACTAGGCCTCCAGTGATAGAGCGTAGCACAGCTCTTGAAAAATATGTTTTTGGCATTTGATAGCTTTTGATATCACAATTCTTTTTATAGCGAGTACACTTTGGACCTTCCATAAATGGCCAACCAAAATCAGCACCAGCACTACCCATATTAATTTCTTCGTGTTTTTTATCACCGACATCACCAATGATAAGAGTTTTGTCATCTACAAAACTCCATCGCCAAGGATTTCTTAAACCGTGAACAAATACTTCAGTTGGAATCCCACGAGTATTTCCAACAAATGGATTATCACTAGGAATACTATAGTTCTTATCTTCACTCGCATTTCTTGGATCAATACGAATGATACTTCCCAAATAGACACTTGGTAGCTCAAGGGATTTTCCTTTAGTTGCATAACCACCTTCACCAATACTTAGATAGAGATAACCATCACTTCCAAACTTCATATCTCCACCATTATGACCGGTGTGTGGTTTTAAGTATTCAAGAATAACTTCTTCAGTATCAGCAAGGATCTCATACTTATCATCACTTAATTGCATTCTTACGAGGCGATTACCGTGAGGGTTATCAAATGAATAATAGAGATACACTACATCTTTATTTTGTGGATCAAAGATCGTGCTTAAAAGCCCCTCTTCTCCTGTATTAGATTTAACTTTATCCGAAATATCCAACATTAATTTGCGAGTGGCCTTGCCTTCTTCAAATAAATAAACCTGGCCGGCCTTAGTCGATACCACATAATGATTTTTAATAAATGGATAAGCACTTATATGTGTCGCCATATCAAAGTTCTGCTTAGCTGCAATATCATTTAACCAAATTTTAGGCATTAAAAGGATCGCACGAGCACTTAGGCCAACAGTTAAAATAATTAAAAAGATTGCACCAAAATATTTTAGGATTGTTAGTAATTTCTTCATAAAAAACCTTTTAATAAGCGTTCTTATTACCTTTAAAGAAGGTCATAAATATAATTGAGATATCTAAGAAAAAGCTCCAATTTTTTATATACCAAAGATCGCATTCAATTCTTTTTTCAATACTCGTATCTCCACGCCATCCATTAACTTGCGCCCAACCTGTCAAGCCTGCTTTAAATTTATGTCTAATCATATAACCTGGAATTTCTTGTCTAAATTTCTCTACATATTGCGGTCTTTCTGGACGTGGACCAACTAAGCTCATATCCCCAACAATGATATTCCATAATTGTGGTAGCTCATCCAGATTACTTTTTCTTAAAAAACGTCCAACTCTTGTCACACGTGGATCATCTTTTACAGTCCAGCCTTCAGTATTTGCATCCCCTACAACCATTGAGCGAAACTTCCACATCTTAAACTCTTTTCCATCCACACCCATTCTTACTTGCCCATAAAAGATAGGTCCTTTACTGGTTGTCTTCACTAAGAAAGCAATCAAAATAAGAATTGGTGAAATTAAGAGCATACCAATAGCAGTCGCTGTAAAATCAAAAATACGCTTTAGAATGAGACCAAATTGTTTGATATTAGGTTCGTTTAAATAAATTAGCGGTTGCCCTTTGAATTCAGAAATTGAATAACCAATTCTTGCAAAACTCACATCCGGTAAAATAATAATGGGAATAATAAATTCTTTAAGCTCTTCTAGAATCTTACTTCCCTTAGAAGACTCGTGATTATCATATCCAATAACGAGACCATCAAGTCCCGCTCTTTCTAATTTTAAATAATCTAATTGATCCTTGATTTTAATATCACTAGGAATATCTTTTGGTGGATCTACCCAAAAAAGAATTTCTAAGTTCGTAGAAGCAGAAAGTTTATCATAATACTCCTTAGCAACTTTACCGTTTCCAACAAAGACTAAGCGAGTTGGTTTCTTAGCAAAGAGTTTTCTAAAGAAGATCTTTGACCAAATTAAAGCACCGGTTGAAATAAGAAAGTACATTAAGAGCATGATTCTTGAAATACGGTAATTTGAAATAAAGAAAGCTAAGATTAAAAAGGCAAAGAAAGCGATAAAGTTTGCTTTCACTTGAGCAATTATTTCTTTAGATTGAATCTCCATTCGCATTTTGTCATAGAGATTTGAATTTTTAAAAGCAATAAGACTCGTAATTAATAAAAGAAACCCAAAATTAAAATAAAAAGAGGCTTCAGTTCCATTGGCATCACCACCAATTTCTAGAACAAATCTTAAAAAGTACGCCAGCGACCAGGCGGCATACACAATAATTAAATCTAATACTCTTTGGGTATAATCCAAGGATCTTGCTTGTCTTCTCATCTCATAAAACCTTTTGAAATTTATAACATAAAGTAGCTCTAATTGAACACTGATACTGAGCAATTAAACACTATGTCATAGAGATGAATTTATAGGTACTTGGATTAAATTTAGCTGCTGATATGTTTGCACTAAGAAAAATAAGGAAGGGATAAGTTCAAG
>CAJXHA010000093.1 GCA_913053615.1 uncultured Bacteriovoracaceae bacterium
AAGGGGACAATAGTTTCTGTTATGGATAATATTGAAGAAATTGCTAAAATAATGAAAGAAGAAGCTAAAATTGAAACAAGTGAAATAAATCTTATGTATACACAGGTAAAGAATTTAAAGGGTATAAAGTCAAAGCCCGGTAGTGTCATTCATAAGAAGACAAAGTATATAAGGGTTAATATTTGATTAAGTTATTTATGTTCACTCTATTACTAGCAGGACAAGTCTTGTCTTATGATGATTTATACTTTGAAATACATATTAAAGATCTGAATCTAATTTTGGATAAGAAGCTTACAAAAACAAAGCTTGAACCATTTTGTAAAGTATACCTATATAAAAACCAATCAAAAGTAGAGATTAGTTCTAAAAACCTGAAAGTTGAAAAGATACTAACTAAGCTGTGTGAAGAAAAAATGAAAATAGTTTTTGGCCCAAGTCTTGAAGACTATCTTTTGAACTTTGAATTTAATGAAAAAAATAATGACTATAATGTTTATCTCGATAAAACAGGTGTTTCAGAAATAAATGAAATATGGGTAAACGAACAAAGCAATAAGTTATCAATTATTGAGAAGCGTTCAATCGGTACAACCAGAGTAAGTTATACTTATAAAAATAAATTAATTGAAAAAGTTGAAGTAAGTTCATTTGAAGGGGCACAGTCTATTGAGAGTAAGCATCAAGTAATTTATGGTGGAGAAAAAAACTCAACATTGCCCAAGGAAATTACATCAGAATATATTCAAAAATTATCTAAAAGAGACATAGGAAAATTCAAAAGAGATTTTAATGAAACAGTCTTTTTCAAGAATTATAAAATTGATAAAAATGTTGCTCTAAATCATTTTAGTAAGAACTAACTTAATCAACTTTATTTAAAATCTTTCTCGGATACACAAGAAATCAATATTTATGTATAATGACATAGCAATTAATTGAATACTGGAGCTCGTATGACACAAGTTAGAAATGAAGTTATGAATGTTTTAGAACAAGCTAAAAAAGTTGTTTATGGACAAGATGATATGTTGGAAGCAATCATTGCTGCTCTTGTTTGTGATGGACACCTTTTAATTGAAGGGATGCCAGGTCTAGGTAAAACATTATCGGTTTCTATAATGAGTAAACTTTGTGACCTGAACTTTAATAGAATTCAATTTACACCAGACCTTTTACCATCAGACTTAATTGGAACAATGATTTACAGTCAGCAGAAAGAAGAGTTTAGCACTAAGTTTGGTCCCATCTTTACTCAGCTTGTACTTGCGGATGAAATAAATAGATCACCTGCAAAAGTACAGGCTGCTCTACTAGAAGCGATGGCCGAAAGACAAGTAACTATTGGTGATAAATCATACAAACTTAAGAGACCATTTGTCGTTCTCGCTACACAAAACCCAATTGAACAAGAAGGTACATACAATTTACCTGAAGCTCAGCTTGATAGATTTATGATGAAGATTCATGTTGATTATCCAGATGCACAAGCTGAAAAAAATATTTTAGGCTTAAAGATGGAGTCTATAGATACTCTTTCTCCAATACTAAATATAGAGAAACTTACACTTATGAAAAATGGTACTGAAGAAGTCTTTGTAGATGAAAAAATAAAAGACATGATTGTAAGAATTGTTCATGCAACTAGACCAGGATCTAAAAATTTTAATAAGAAGTATAATGAAATTATTCAAGCCGGAGCAAGTCCAAGGGCGAGTATTTGGCTCTATAAGATTGCTAAGTTTAAGGCCCTGATGGCAGGTAAAGATCATGTTACTCCAGAGCATGTACTCTCAATTGTTAAGCCAGTTCTGGGACATAGAGTGTTACTAAGCTATGAAGCTCAAATTGATAAAATTGATGTGAAAGATATTGTCTTTGATATAGCAAACGAAAATATTTAGATATGAATTTAAAAGAAATTAAGAAGATTGTAGGTGGATTACAAAGACACCTCTTCAAAAATTCAAATTCGTTTTCGGTGGGAATGCTTAAATCGCATTTTAAAGGTGCCGGCTTACAATTTAAAGAGCACCAAGTTTATCAAATTGGTGATGATGTAAGATTTATCGACTGGAAGCTGTCAGCAAAGACCAATAATACTTTTATTAAAACCTTTGAAGAAGAAAGAAATATAGAGATCGTAGTCTTTATAGATTTTACTGAATCACTACTAGTCGGTGCTAATAATACCTCTAAGCTACAGGCCATAATCGAACTTACTTGTTTGTTATATTTACTTGCAGAGAAGTCAAAAGACAGAGTGAGAACAATAATCTCTTTTGAGTCAATTCAAGTGCTTCCTCCTGCAAGTGGGAACGAAGGACTTTCGTTGTTTATATCTTCTTTGGAAAAGCTAAGTTTAATTAATAAAGAAGGTAGAGTAAATCTCCAAAAAAGAAGAGATGCTAGTGTTGCTGAGATTAAAAAGTATGCCCTTTTAAAAAGTTACGTAGCCAGAAATAAAGAGGTTGTTCTTTTCTCTGATTTAAGTGAATTAACTAATATCGCAGAACTAAATAAATTAACTTATAAGAGAAACCTACATGCTTTTCAAGTCTTATCACCAATAGATATTAAGGGAAAAGCGGAATTTAGTATATCAGCATTTAGAAAGAATAAAGTTGTAACCGCACCAGCAAGAGTTGGAAAACTTAGCTCTGAAATAAAAGGCAAGCTTAAGAAGCTAGATGTATCAGAACGTTACTTGGAGGATTTTATTCATGAAATGCTTTAAGTTTATTTTTGTTTTATTGCTAATATCTTTTAGTACATTCGCTGATGACTATGTCGTAATGCCAAGTCAAGCCGTTGAGGAGTCGCTGAAACTAGGGGATATACTATATGTTGAGGTAATAAATAAATCTGGCAATAAAGTATTTGATGGTAAAAGGATCGGTAATTTACTCTATGTTTTAGATAAAACAGATAAGAATACATTTAGAGTAATAGTTTCTCCAGAAAATACAAAAAATAAAAAAGTTGAACCCAATGCTGATACTTTTGAATTAAGTGGCTTTAAGTTTGAAAAGGGCTTAGATAATTACACTCAAAACTTTGAATTAGACTTAAAGCAGTATGAATTAGAGGAAGCAAGTTATAAAAGATACCTTATATATATATTAATAATATTTCTTAGCCCTTTTGCATTAAAGTACTTTTTAATTTTTTTAAGAAAATACGAAAAAAAGCAAAAGCAACGACTAAAACGTAAGCGTTTAAAAACAATGATTTTAAAGGCAAAAACAAGAGAAGAATTAGAGAGAGTCTATCAGTATAAAAGAGAAATAAAAGAGTATTTAAAAATAGAAGAGGATAATCTAGAGGACTTTCTTAAAGAAATGAATAATATCCAATATAAAAAACGGTGGAGTGAAGAAGATATTGGCTCAATATCAAAAGTAGTAAGTAAGTTTAAAAAGGATGTTAGTGGAATATAAATCTTTATGGCTATTAAGTTTCGGTATCGTTTATATTCTTATATGGACGATTGACTTCTGGAATGTGTTTAAAACGCCTCAGCTGGTAGCTCCTTTAAGCTTTGCTAAGTCTAGGTTTAATGTTTCAAAATTGGTCGTTTATTTTATTGGACTAGTTGGACTATTATATATTTCCTATGCATTAACTGGTCCACGTAAGGCTTTGAAGTTTTCTCCTGCAAATATAAAGGTGAATGATATCTTTCTTGTTGTAGATGTTTCTCGATCTATGCTGGCAGAAGACTTAAGACCAAATAGACTAGAAGTTGCTAAGCAAAAACTTAGAGAGTTTGCAGCACTCAGACCGACAGATAGAGTAGGTGTGATAATCTTTTCTGAAAAAGTATTTACACTACTGCCCTTAACAACAGATCCAACATTAGTTGATCAAATACTTTCAGAAATAAGAGTAGGCTTTTTAGGAAGCGGTACCAATATAGGTGATGCACTAGCTTTGGCCGTAGGTAGGGCTCAAGAAAGTAAAACTAAGAATAAGGTTATTGTGCTTTTAACGGATGGAGTAAATAACGTTGGTAATATGACTCCAAGTCAGGCAGCTGATCTTGCAAGAGACTTTCAAATAAAAGTTTATACAATTGGATTAGCTTCTTCTAATGATGCTAGGCTCCCTGTTGGTAATGGAATTTTTGGAAAAAGATATCAAAAGATTCCTGGTGGAAGTATTGATCTCGAAACTCTAAAAATGATTTCACAGAAAACAAATGGGAAAAGCTTCTATGCACAAGACTCAGAAAGTCTATCTGAAATCCTTTTAGAAATTCAAAACCTTGAGAAAACAGAGATTAAGAATAATTCCCAAATTGTATATGACGAAAAGTATTGGGATTTTTTATGGATAGGTTTTCTATTATACATTTTAGCAGAGCTCTTAAAGAGGTTTTATATTAAGGAGCTAGTATGAATTTTAATAGAGCAGATCTTCTAATAATACTTTTACCTGTCTTCTTTATTTTAATGCTGGTTATGATCAGGCAGGAAAGTCGTTTTTTTCAATGGATTAAAAACTATTGGTTTTATACCAGATCAACTGTAAATCGATTCTCTTCATTTTTCTTTTTTGTGGGAGTTTTCTTACTCACTTTATCTCTTGGAGATTTAAGGGGAAAAGAAGAAATTATAAAAGGTAAGGTTGCAGATAAAAAAACACTTATTCTTGTAGACTCTTCTTCAAGTATGTTAGCTGAGGACGTTAGACCTAATCGCTATGAAAAGGCCCTACTCTTAGCAAAACATTATTTAAAAAAAGCAGTTGGTGAACAAGTTAGTATTGTTGTTTTTTCTGATAAGCAAAAAAGGATAGTTCCTTTTACAACTGATATGAATTTAATTGAAGCAAGACTAGGGACACTTGAAAAACTTGATTTAAGAAATGGGGGCTCTAATATATCACTTGCTCTCTCAGAAGCTGAAAAATACTTTCTGACTCAAGATGGAATAACAGTTGGGAACATACTTTTAATTACAGATGGAGAAGATAACGAGGACTCTATTGATATTAAACTAGATGATAAGATTACTTTGGCCACAATTGGAGTTGGTACGGCGAAAGGAACAACCATCCCTCTTCGAGATAGTCGAGGAATGTCACGTGGAGTAAAGCGACATGAGGGTAAGCCTGTTATCACAAAGCTTGATGAAGCTTATTTAAAAAAAATTGGTGAGAATGTAAAAAACTATCGCTATTGGATAGCAAGCTCATACAGTTTACCAACTGAAGAAATTCAATCTTTTTTTAATCGCATTTATAAGTCAAAAATGTCAGAAGGAGAGGTAAGAATTAAGCCTGTTAAGTACGAATGGTTACTTGTTCCAGCAATTATATTCTTGACCCTTAGTGGTCTCTTAAGAATGGGGAAAAGCTTTGCATATATCTTGCTTGTTTTTTCAATAAATTCTCATGCACAAGCACCTATGCAAGCTCAACCGGAGAAAAAAGCCCCTGAGAAAAGCGAAGAAATATTAAGATTAGAAAAAAAGTTTGCCCAAGGTAGTATCACTCAGAATGAAAAAAAGTATTTAGCTCAAAAGCTTTTAGAAGAAGGATTTCCAAAGGAATCTGCAACTTTATATGGTGAAACATTAGAGGGTGTAAATTCAGATAATACTTCTGAGTACTTAAATAAAGGTGTTGCGGAATTTGAGGCCGGTAATGTTGAAAAAGGTGTTCAAACGTATAATCAATTATTGGATTATTTCGAAAAGAATGATCCTGAAAATGAGATTGTAGATAAATTAAAAAAGAATTTGTTTAAGGCATTACAACAAGTAGAACAACAGAAAAATCAGAAAAGTGAATCTGATCAAAACAATAATGATCAAAAAGATCAACAGGACCAACAAAATAACCAGCAAAACAATCAACAGAACGATCAAAATCAACAAAATGACCAGAACCAACAAAATAATGATCAGCAAAATAATGATCAGCAAAATAATGATCAGCAAAATAATAAAGACCAGAATGATCAAAACAAAGATGGGGATGATAAAAAGAAAGACCAAGACAAAAAAGATGGTAAGGATCAAGACAAAAAAGATAAAGATAAGAATAAAAACGGTGATAAAGATAAAAAAGATCAAGACAAAAAGAAAAAAGACAAAGGTGATGCTGGTGAACAAGAAGGTAAGAAAAAGAAAATTCCAGCATTATTAAAGCAATTAATGTCAGATGACAACCAATTGCAAAAAGAAGCAATTGATGCACAAACGAAAGAAAGAAATACTAGAGATAAGAAGGACTGGTAATGAAAAAGATTCTAATTTTAATTTTATTAAATATTAGTGTTCTATTTGCTTTTGAAGTTGATATAAAAACAGACCCAGATATGCCTGTAAAAGACGAAGCTTTTCGTTTGATTTTTGAAATTACTTCAGAAAAAGGTGGTGAACCAATAATTTCATTTGATCCGTTGGGTGCTGAAGTAACTGAAAAGATAAATCTTGGAACGAGTACCAGAACGACATTAATAAATGGGAAACTCTCTACTAGTAGGAAAGTTTCGATTGCTTATATTATGCAACCACAGCAAATAGGAAGTGTGTTCATTAGAAACATAAAGGTTGATCTTAATGGTGAGACTAAGAAAATAGACACTATTAGAAAGACTGTTTTAAGTGAGCCAAGAAGGGCAAGAGATATTTTTGCCTTAGCAGAAGTAGACAAAACAGAGGCCTTTGTAAATGAATCCATTTTAGTTCGTTATTATCTTTATAATAAGGTCTCAGTGACAGCTACTGATATTGTAAAGTTTCCTGATCTCGATAAGTTTATGAAGCGTTTTCATCAAGAGAAGTTACGACCAGAAAGAGTAAGGTATAATGGTGAAATATATTTAAGAAGAATTATCTATACTGCTCAAGTTTTTGCAAATCAACCAGGTGAATATAAAATTGATCCGATCAAGATGAGTGTATCTTATACTAAGAGTAGAGACCCATTTGATTCTCTCGGTTTTGGAGGTGGATTTGCTCGCCAATCTAAACTCTCAGTTACAAGTAAACCAATTGAAATTAAAATAAAACAATTGCCTATTGATAATGTTCCTAAAAACTTTACTGGTCTTGTGGGAAAACATGATTTCAAGTTAAAGTTTAATAAATCTAGGTTTGTAGTTAATGAACCAATCGAAGTAAAGTTAGAGGTGTCTGGTGCTGGCGCATTAGAGCTTTTTGAAGCACCAAAAATATTAACTGATCCTTCCATTGAGTCTTTCGAAGTTACATCTGATTTGCAATTAAATGCAGATTTTAAAGCTTCAAAGAGTTTTGAATACACATACTTAGGGCGTGATAATTATACCAGTGAAGCAAGTAAACTTGGTTTTTCATACTTTGATCCTGAAAGTCTTTCTTTTAAAGAGGTTCTACTTGATATACCTGCTATAAAAATTGCTGGTACATCAGCAAGCGGTAAGAAAAAACAAGGTGAGAATAAGTTGGGGGCAGCTTCAGAAAACAATTCAAATGCTCAAAATAATGGGAACCTTGTACCTGTTGAACAATTTGATTACTATACACCTCTTTATAATTTGCATAATACTTATCAATATAATTCAAAATATATCGCACTAGTTTTTATAATCCTTGCACTTCTAGTGCTTTTTATAAAATTTAAAGATGATATAGCTGGTTTATTTAAAGAGGAGGAAACCCATGACTTATTTTCTCGTATTATGAAAGAGGGCATAAGTTATGGAGACCTATACTTATTATCTGAACTACTTGGTAAAGATCAAGATATTAAAAGTAGAATTCAAAAATCTGAACTACCTTCAAAGCACAAGACATATCTATTAGAGCTCTTGAATAAGTTTGATAAATCATATAAATCAAATAAGAATAAAGTTTTTAAGACGAATAAGGGTATTATTAAAGATATTAAAAAGCATTTAAGTGGTGAAGATGAGTTCTAGGGGAAAGACTGCCATATGTATCGGGAATTTTGATGGACTTCATAAAGGCCATCGAAAGCTTTTGGATGAATTTCAAAAACGAGCTAGATCTGAAAATCTTAAACCGATTCTTATTACATTTCGACCACATCCATTTCTCTTCTTTAATCCTCAAAAGAGATATCTTTTATCAGACTACTCAAAGAAAATTGAACTAATCAGAAGTGTTTACCCATCAATTGAGATTAATATTACAGAATTTGATAAGAAACTTCAGTCGATGAGTGCTAAAGAATATTGTGAACAAATCTTGATGGATAAGGAACCAGCACTTGTATGTGTTGGGTATGATCTGCAAATTGGTCATGACAAAAAGTATGCAAGAGATATCATTCCTTCTGAAATACCAGATTGTGAAGTTTTAGAAATTTCTCCAGTAAAAGATGGTGATAAAATTATATCCTCTTCACTTATTCGTGAGTGTTTAGCAAGTGGAGAAGTGAGTGATGTTAGAGAATATTTAATGCGTGATTTCTCTATGATTGGAATTGTTGGCACCGGAAAAAAGTTAGGTCGAACAATTGGTTTTCCTACTCTTAATATTGAAATACATAAGAATATTGTTTCACCCCGTTTTGGTGTTTATGGGGTTGAAATCGTTTTAAATGACGAGAAATTTTATGGGATTATGAATATTGGAAAAAACCCAACTGTTAGTGATGATGAACAAATCAAAGTTGAGGTACATGTGCTCGATTTTAATCGAGACGTCTATGGTGAAGAAGTTGAGGTTAGATTTAAATCATTTGTTCGAGATGAGAAAAAGTTTGATTCCCTTGATCTCTTAAAGCAGCAGATCTTAAAGGATGTAAATACAGTTAAGGAATATTTTGAAATATAAATTTGCACTAATTGGAAAAAACATCTCTCACTCAAAATCAAAAGAGGTATATGAAAGGATTCTTGATGAAGAAGTGGACTATACTCTTTTGGACTATCCAGAGCCAAGTAAAATCCCAGCTTTAAAAGATTTATTAGAGTTATATCCAAGAATTAGTATTACAGCACCATATAAGAATGTCGTTTTTAAAAATATAGATGTTTTTGAAAATAACTTTCTAAATCTTGAGTCTGTGAATGCAATAAAACTAATTGATGGAAAAGTTATTGGTACTAATACAGATATAAGTGCATTTATTAAAATATATGAGACTTTACGGGAGAAGTATCCAGGCGATGTAATTTTACTAGGTGATGGAAATATGGCCAAAATGATTATGCTTTATTTTGATTCACACAAGATAAAGTATCATAATCTTTCACGTCGTCAGGGAACCCTTGATTTGTTTGCTCAAGATTATAATGGTGAAAAACTAATTATTAATGCTTGTGCAAGAGAGTATGTTTTTAATGCTTCAATCTCTCAAGACGCTTTACTATGGGACATGAATTACAATCAAAAAGTGCAACAAGAGATATGTATTGATAAAAAGATGAATTATCTTGATGGATACAGTCTACTTTTAGAACAAGCCAAATTTGCACTAAGTTTCTGGAATTAAATAAATATTTAAATTCTCATCTTCCTCTTTCCGATAGGTTAAACATAGAGGAAAAATTTTATGGTCCGCAAGGAATTTATAGACGTCGTTACTAATACCGGTATGGCAACACTAAAAGAGTTGCGACGTTTAATGATGAATAAAGATGAAGATGAAGTAACTGAACTAGAGTTACTTGATATTCCTACGTTTGATGAGAATAGATTTGCAAAGGCCGTTAGTGAAAAGTTTGGTGTAACTTTTATTGATCTTAAAAATGCAAAAGTTTCTCCTGAAACAATTAAGGCACTCAAGAAAAAATTTGTTATAAAATACAGAGCAATACCAATTCAAATTACAAATGCAAAAGTTACTGTTGCAACTTTTGATCCAACTGTCTTACCTGCTAAAGCAAAACTTGGGCAAGACTTAAAAAAACCAGTTGATTTCATTATTACCAATCTATCATCATGGCAAAAACTCTTTGCAAATGTTGAAGATTCAGTTGAAGATCTAATTGGAACAGTTGTTGAGATTAAATCAAGTGATGTTGATCAAGCTGAAGTTAAGTTAGAAGATATCGGACAAGATACTGTTACCTATGTGAATAGAATTCTTGCTGAGGCATTTATAAAAGGTGTATCTGATATTCACGTTGAGCCATATGAGAAAACTTTTAGAATACGTTTTCGTCTAGATGGATCTCTTGTGACAAAGTTTACTCCACCAAAGTCCATGATGTTGCCAATTATTTCAAGACTAAAAATTATGGCGCAGTTAGATATCTCGGAGAAAAGAAAGCCTCAAGATGGAAGAATTAAACTTTCTATTGGTGGTAAACCAATTGATTATAGAGTTTCTTCTTTACCGACATTATTTGGTGAGAAGGTTGTTCTAAGACTTTTAGATCAGTCAAACTTACAGCTAGATATGACAAAATTAGGTTTTGAATCTAAACAGTTAGAAGTTTTTAAAACTGGTATTCATAATCCATATGGTATGGTTCTTGTGACTGGGCCAACTGGTTCGGGAAAGACAACTACTCTTTATTCCGCAATGGCAGAATTAAATGTGGAAGGAACAAATATTTCTACAGCAGAGGATCCATGTGAGTTTAACTTAGAAGGTATTAATCAAGTAAACGTAAGAAAAGAAGTTGGCTTAACTTTTGCCTCTGCACTAAAAGCTTTTTTAAGACAAGATCCAGATATTATTATGGTTGGGGAGATTAGGGATTATGAAGTTGGTGAGATTGCTGTAGAGGCTGCACTAACTGGTCACATGGTTCTTTCTACTCTGCATACAAATGATGCACCATCGACAGTAACAAGATTACTTAACATGGGAATCGAACCTTTCTTAGTGGTAGCTTCATTGAATGTAGTAGTTGCACAAAGGTTATGTCGTAAAATATGTACAGCTTGTCGTGAAGTACATAAAGCCTCAAAAGAAGAATTAATACAATGTGGATTTGCACCATCATCTGCTGAAAAAATAAAAGTTTATAAAGGTAAAGGATGTGAGGTCTGTAACGGAACTGGGTATAAGGGAAGGGTTGCTATTTATGAAGTATTAGCAATGAGTCCACGTATTAGAGAACTAGTTCTTAAAAATGGATCTTCGGATGATATAAAAGCTGCAGCTATTAAAGAGGGGATGAAAACACTAAGAATGTGTGCCCTCACTAAAGTTGCACAAGGTTTAACTACACTAGAGGAAGCATTATCAAACTCAGCGTCTGATAATATGTAAGGAGCATAAAATGAGTGATGACAAAACAAAAACCCAGGTCGGTGGAGCTCAGAACTTACAAATTCAACAATTATTTAAAGTAATGGTTGATAATGGAGCATCTGATTTACACTTAACAGTTGGGACTTCTCCAGGGATGAGAATTTCTGGTGATATTGTAAGAGTAAAAACAGGAGCACTAACTTCTGATGATACTAAAAGGCTTGTTTATCAGATCCTCACAGAAGCACAACGATCAGAATTAGAAAAAAACCT
>CAJXHA010000094.1 GCA_913053615.1 uncultured Bacteriovoracaceae bacterium
TATAAAGGAAAAACTATAAGGTCTTAGTTTTGTTTTTAAAGCTTCACTGAATACCTCTTGGCTTTTCTCATTAGAATTCATAATTTCTATTTTGGATTTTTTCTCACAGGTAACACGCTTAGAGTTTCCATAATAGAGCTCTTTTTCTTGTGAGAGTAGATCCTTATCAAGTTGATTAATAAAGGCTGAGCATGAGGTAAGTAATATAAGTGTTATAAATTTAATCATGAATAATATCTGGGTCCATTTGAATATCGCTATTAGTGTTCTGACTAATTTCCATATAATCAATATTAACTTCCTTATCAACTAGCTCAGGCCTTGTTAGACCTAGTACACAGACAATCCATATTCCAGCACAATGATTATGTTCACCGTAGGCTATGGATTGAGTGGTTATTTGAAGTACTTCATAACCCATTTTATTTAAATAAGAGAAAATTTGGTCAAATTCTTTCTCTTGGTACCCAGTATTTCTCTCTGGTGGGGCCGGAAGAAAGTAGGTGAAACTTTTTTTCCCATAATATGAAGTGCCAAAAAGGCGCTGAATAATAGACATTTTGACTCCAGTAATAGTGATTTTAGCTTATCTTATTATTAATTATTTTCTTATAAATTTCTATATTTAGCTAAATATATTATTTTTAATTTTTTCTAATTAGGCCATAGCCTATCAAATATGAGGAGAGCATTTTAGTTGGATAAATGGAAATCTTTTCCTCATAAAAAAACTTCTTTTTTTCATTTCAATCTGTGCTTATAATATAAATGTAGGTAATAGGATGTTACCTGAAAAGGCAAAGGATTGCCGAAGAGAAGAGGGGGGTCATGCAGGAGACCCCCTTTCTTTTTTCTGCTCTTTCAAAACAATCAAACTCTCTTAAAACAATCATAAAGTACACATTGAAAAGTAAATAAAGATAAGTCAAAATGAATACATAATTAAATGAATGGATTCACTATGCAGAAGCTTTACTATTTATCAGTTTGTATTTTTATAATCATTTCTTGTAATCATAAATATTTTCATGCAGGTAAATATCATTCAAGTATTGATAGCCTTAATTTAATTTTTGACCAATGCCAAAAAGATAATTGTGACTCTGATGAAATTTATCTCTATGGACAATTAATGGAAGTCGGAAATTATCAAACATATAGTCGTTTTAGTTTAGAAGAGCAAAAGATGCTTAAAAATGAATTTGGTAAAGACACCTTCATGGTTTTTGAGTTTGGTGCTGATAACTTAAAAGTCTTTTGTCACCCTAAGAAATCCCATTTAGCGGCGTATAAGAAAGATCCTGAGAATGCTTTTAGTGTGCGCTCAAATTATGATATCGATGGTCGCTTTATGAAAGCTTTTGGAATAGACTATAAAAGAATCTTTATATTTAGAAATTGCTCTTTAAGGCAAAGAGCGGTAAAAACTAAAGCCGACCAAAACTAAGTTGATAATATATGATAAAACTTGATGCAGAAAATTTCATAAAGCTCAGAGAAGATTTTCAGCTTGGAAGTTTACTCACTGAAAGTTCCCATCCAAAAACAAAGAATTTATCCACTCTTGTTCACGAAGATTTAAACAAGGCCATTACTTTATTACAAAGTATTGATAAAGATGTCTTTGATAATTGTGAACGGTATGCACCAAGAATTTATGAATTGGCCTGCCACATTCAAAATGTAAAAGAAAGTGGTGGTAAACTATTTCTCTGTGGCTGTGGAGCCACCGGAAGATTGTCATTGGCCATAGAAACCTTTTATCGACAAAGCTATGATGATGACTTTGTAAAAAGTTTTATGGCAGGCGGTGATTACGCTCTAATAAAAAGTGTTGAAAGTTTTGAAGACTCAAAAGACTTTGGAGCTAGACAATTAAATGATCTTGGCTTTAAAGATGGTGATTTATTATTAGCAATCACTGAAGGTGGAGAAACAAGCTTTGTTATCGGAGCTTGTGAGGCCGCAAGTCAAATAAGTCACGTTAATCCTTTCTTTATTTATTGTAATCCTGATGAGCAACTTATGTCGGTGGATCGTTCGCGCCAAGTAATTGAGAATGAAAATATTAAGAAGCTAAACCTTACTACTGGTCCAATGGCATTAGCTGGTTCTACTCGAATGCAAGCAAGTACCATGCAAATGCTTGCTGTAAGTCTAGCTCTCTTTGATTATCATGCTGATTATAGTTATTTTGAAAAGCAATTAACGGACATATTACAGACTCTTAAAGAATTAGAGCTAAGTGAATTATCAAAAATGATTGAGTTTGAATCCAATCATTATAAGAATGATGGATTTATTACTTATATTACGAGCTCTTTAAGTGCAATGACTGTACTTACAGATACAACTGAAAGGTCTCCAACATTTTCCCTAAGAGGCTTTGAAAAAACCAATGAAAAAGATCCTGCATTAGCTTTTCTAGTTATAAAAGACACTGATGATATTAAGCAAGCCTGGTCACAATTACTTAATCGAACACCTCGTTGTCTAGAATGGCAGGACATTCCTTTTAAGCTTGATCTAGAGGAACTTTATCTCTTTGATATTAGTGAGAAGAGCATAGAGCGCAGAAATGCATTTAAAAATGAATTGATTGGTATTGATAAAAAACAAGATCTGTATGAATTTAATTTTGGTGAAGAGTCTATTCAAATAGCGGTGCCAAACTTGAAGCCTATTTATCAAGAGATAGCTTTAAAAACTATACTTAATATTCAATCAACCTTGATAATGGGACTGCTTGGACGTTATGAATATAATATGATGTCTTATGTTAAGCCTAGTAACTTGAAATTAATTGATAGGTGTCTGCGCTATATAAAAGAAATTCTAAATGATGAGAAAATATCAGAAGAGGAGTTAATTAATACTTTATTTTCTGAAATCAAAAACCTAACGCCAGATGAAGCCATTGTGCTTAAGGTTGTTAGTAAATTTAAAAGCTAATTTATTAAGTCTAAATTAGCTTTCTTTTGTATCATTAGAGTCAGACTTATCTTCAGGTGCATTTAAACCTTTCTTAAAGTTGGTAATTGCACTTCCAAGAGATCTTCCTAGTTGTGGTAGTTTCTTTCCACCAAAAAGAAGAACAATAACAAATGCAATAACTAATAATTCTGTTGTACCTAATCCAAACATTTTTACCTCTTAATAAATTCGAGCAAGATCCATAGTGTACTTACCTGGAGCATAATTAATAAATCGCTGCTCTTTAAGCTTCTTATATTGGGTCTGGCTATTTGATCGTGAGCAATAAGGATAAATTGTGATCCCGCCTCTTGGAGTAAACTCACCAATAACTTCAATATATTTAGGCTTCATTAATTTATATAAATCATCGCATATTTTTTGCACACAGTCTTCATGAAAGTCACCATGATTTCTAAAACTAAAGAGATATAGCTTTAAAGACTTAGACTCGACCATTTTCTTATCAGCAATATAATTAATAAAAATCTTTGCAAAGTCCGGTTGATTAGTTTTAGGGCAGAGAGAAGTGAATTCAGTACATACAAAGGTAGTCCATGCATCTGAGCCTGGGTTCTTATTTACAAAACTCTCAAGCACTTCTGGTGCATATTCCATTTTATATGTTGTGTTATTACTTCCAAGGTGATTAACACCTGTTAATTCATTGGCCGATCTAGCTTTACTCTTGCTATTTGTCTTTGCTTTCTTAGTTGTTTTTACTTTGCTCATATGAAGATACCTTGTGCAACGAGTTAACGTCTAATTTTTAGTTTATCAATTTAATTTGCTTTTATTACAATTTATGTGAAAAATAAACCATATTAATATTATTTCAAAAACTTAAGGCCCCCATGTATCAAAAGACAAAAGTAGTAATAGGCCAATTAGGTTCTCCTAAAACTCCTAGCACCAAAGATGTAAGGAGCTATTTAAAAGAATTTCTAGGGGATCCTCGTGTGGTGGACATTAACCCAGTAGTTTGGAAGATCATTTTAAATTGCTTTGTACTGCCTTTTCGCCCCAAAAAAAGTGCTAAGGCCTACTCCCGTATATGGGATGGAGAAAAGTTTCCACTAATCGAAAATACGAGGCTTTTTGCTCATGCCATTGAAAAGCACTTAGATCAAGATATTGAATTAAACTATTGTTTTCTCTTAAGTCCTCCTCGAGTTGAAGATCTCTTTACTCATTGGGATAATGAGGACTTTGATGAAAGAGCCGATAGAGTCATTGTCCTGCCGCAATTTCCCCAGTACTCAGAATCAACGATTGCTAGTGTTTATGATGTCTTGGCCAAGAGTCTTGGAAATCGTATAAATATCCCAAATATAGAAGTAGTTTCTCAATATCATAAACTACGTGCCTTTATAGATTTAAGTGCTAAGAAGATTCAAACAACTTTAGATAATGAAAAAGTCGATGACTTAATTATTTCTTTTCATGGTATTCCACTTAGAAGAGTACTGCAGAAAAAAGATGAATACTACCTACACTGTTATGAGACCTTTGTGCTTATAAAGCAACAATTAAAAAATATTGAAGATAAAAATATACATTTTTGCTTTCAGTCTCGCTTTGGTAGTGAGCAGTGGCTAGGCCCTGCGACTGATGAATATGCTGTGGACCTAGTAAAGAATGGCTCTAAGTCTATTGCCTGTTATTGTCCAAGCTTTGTTGTAGACTGTTTAGAAACTACAGATGAGATCGGTAATGAGCTTCGTGAAGAATTAGCTGAAGTCGGTGGAGAACTACACTTTATAAAGTGTCTTAATGATGATGAAGACTGGGCCCAAGGCTATGCTCACTTTATAAATACCTTAGCACATAAAGGTAAAGATGAGCTTAAAGCATTATTTTATGAAACAGATACTAAAGAGATGAGAAAGTCTATGCCAGAACAAGTTCAAAAATCTCCACCAATGGATGCTCACGCTAAGAAGAATGTGAAACTAATGTTTTGGACACTCTTTTTAGATATAGTAGGCTTTTCAATTATCTTTCCTATGTTTCCTAAGCTCGCAAAGTTTTATTTAGAAAATGATTCAGATAATATTTTTTTAATAAAGCTTTTCTCTATGCTCGATGCCATGGGAAGTATGGGAAGTGTGGGCTCGATAGTACTTTTCGGTGGGGTATTAGGTGCTCTTTATTCTCTTTTACAGTTCTTTGCTTCTCCATTATGGGGAAGTTTCTCTGATCGAATTGGAAGAAGACCAACTCTCTTAATTTCCCTTTCGGGGATTTTTATCAGTTATCTTATTTGGATTTTCTCTGGATCTTTTACTCTCTTACTCTTGTCTCGCATTATTGGTGGGATTATGGCCGGTAATATGTCCGTGGCCAGTGCCGTGGTGGCCGATGTGACTAAGAGTGAAAATCGCTCTAAAGGAATGGCCTATATAGGTATTGCTTTTGCTCTAGGATTTATTTTTGGACCAGCTATTGGAGGAATTCTTTCAATGTTTGATCTCACTGAAAGCTTTCCGATGTTAGTGAGTTATGGCATTAATCCATTTAGTATCCCTGCAGCTTTTGCGGCCTTATTAACTTTTTTAAATTTATTCTTTGTTTTTAAAAACTACTCTGAAACTCTTTCCAGTGAGAATAAGAATAAAAGAAGTGCAAATATTCTCAAACTCTTTGCACCTAGAAAAGTAAGAGAAGTGAATTTAACAAATATGACTTATTTTATTTTCATCAGTCTTTTTTCTGGGATGGAATTTACCTTAACTTTTCTAGCTCAAGATAGACTAGGTTATACGCCACTACAAAATGCATATATGTTTATCTTTATCGGGTTTTTAATCGCAATGACTCAAGGTGGGTATGTTCGTCGTAAGGCCCAGGGCAATGAAAAGAAAGTTGCTCAAAGAGGGTTAATTATGCTTATGCCAGGCTTAGTTCTACTTGCCTATGCATATAATAGTTTTTTACTTTATCTTGGGCTTTTCTTTTTAAGTATTGGCTCTGCTATGACAATTCCGACCTTAACTTCCTTAGTGAGCTTATTTACTGATAAGAGCCAACAAGGGGAGAATTTAGGCATTTTCCGTTCACTTGGAGCTCTTGGTAGGGTGATTGGGCCATTATTTGCAGCAATTCTATATTGGAAGTATTCTGCAAAAGCTCCCTACTTACTTGGAGCTATATTACTGATTTTACCATTGATAATATTAAGCGGTATAAAACAGGAGAAGTCCTCTTAGGATAATGACTCCATCAACAAGTAAGAGATAATACCAATTGGGTCTATCTTCTTTAAGCTTAATAATTATTATCAGGTGATAGAGAGTCATTAAGATCAGATAATATGAAAAGCAAAAATAGATGAATGCGAAAATGGTGCTGAATCCCCATAAGACAAATAAGATTTTTTTTATTTGTTTTAAGTCTAAGACATTTGCAAAAGTTTTTATATCTTCATATTGATCTTTCTCAGTATCTCTATAATCAAAGAATAGGCATAGTCCAAAAATAAAAGTAAAGCATTCAATGATAAAGATAGGACTTGGAAAAATTATATAATCATAATAATAAGGAGCTATACAGCTCATAGTCCAGATATAGCTTATGATAAATGGTTTTAAGAAAGGTATCTTTCTAATATTAAAGCTCTTAGGTCCTTCGTAGAGTAATGAGAGCACTAAGAGGTGGATATAATTAATATAATCAAGTGCACCTATAAATCTTATAGAATAAATTAAGACCAGCATACTTAGCAGTGTTAAAATTATTATGCCTAGATAATAATGACTTTTAAAAAACTCTTTGGGGGATGCAATGAATGCTTCTTTATGGATTGAGAAATTATATATTAAGAGGGTCGCACTCCCATTAATAGTTGCTCTTAAAAGGTCTAGGTTCTCACTTAGTAATTGAGAGTAAAATAAAGTAAGTAAAAAAGCTGCAATCGAAATTGGGAGACTGGTTCTCGCAAATTGATTTAAAAACATCATTGATTTAAGGTCTGGCTCTTAGTTTCTTTTTCTGAATAGCTTAAATTATCTTGTATTGCATGGTGAAGTGCTGTTCTAAACATTTTGTAATAAGTATCAGTTTTATTCCAGTCTGAGTTAGGAAGCTCTAAAGTATAGGTAGGAATATTTCTTTCATTACCGGCCCAGTTACCTAGACTACCAGTGAAAAATGGATAATTTGAAATCTTATACTTTCCTGCTTTATTGCTCATTTGTACTAGTAATTGCTTAGCTGCTTTTCCTTCACTTTGAGAAAAAGAAGGTCCATCATAATCAAGTAGTGTTAAAGGGGCATGGACACTAATGATTTTTTGGGGCTTATACAGATTAATAATATTCACAGAGAAAATAGTTTCTTGTTCACTTAAAGCATACTTGCCTGGAAATCTTCTTTTATCTGATCCGTAGCGAGTTTTCCAAAGCTTGATTGCATTCTTTGCCCAGTCTTGAGTAGGGAAGTTTCTATTAATATCAACTCCACGAGCATTAGTTCTTGTTGGTTTCTTTCTAAAAAAAGAGTCCGGTGTAACTAGGGGAGCAATAATAATTAAATTATCTCCAATAATTTGTGGATTTGACTTTAAATCCATCATTAAGTCATAACAAAATTTAATAGGTGTGATTTCATCACCATGCACCCCACACATAATAAGTGTCACGTTCTGGTGCTCAGTTTCCTCTTCGTTACCAAAAACATACCATGCAATAGGATTTCCCCAATATGAGTCACGTACATGGTGCCATGTAAAATCATGACAGTGAGACTTGCCCCAATTATATTTTGCAAAGTATTCATTTGTTTTATCACAGTATTCTTTTACTGCAGGAGAGTTTTCTTCTGTCTTTGTTATATACTCTTTAGGTAGAATATCTTTTTCATTAATAACTTTATCTTGCTGAGTTTTTGTGTCGCCAATTGATTCATTTTTAGATTCGTAAACAGTAGATTCAGAAACAACTTCTTTGGCCTCTGTCTTATTTTCTTTTCTAACTTGTGTGTCATTATTAATTATAGAAACATTTGAGCATGCACTCAAAATCATGGCCATTAATACAGATACTATTTTTGTCATTTATTTTTCCTCTATACAGCCACTTATCTTATCTAAAAAGATATAAAGCTTAAACCTATTTCTATATTGCATTGCACAGGTATTGGGAAAGCTAAACCACTAAAATACCAGTGTAAGTTACTCAAATGCCAAGAATTTTTGTCATTATTCTAAAGCTTCCACAATCTTGCTCCGATAGGTAACTGAATGCGTATAAAGGGGCTTTCTTATGTTTACAAGCTTTGAAGAATTTAAATTTTTTCAATCATTTAGAATACCGGTTGAGGCCAATGATGATGTAAGGTGCATGATTGAGTACGAAAATGAGTTTGGTAAGTTTGAGTTTATTAAAGATGCCAAACTAGAAGACGTTTCTGTAACAGGGATTGGTTTTATCACTGGTGCACGTCTTTCAGTTGGAACGAATATTCGAATGTCGATTAATTTTAAAAGATTAAGAATAGACATTGAAGGACATGTTGTTCGTTCTTTTGGGTATGAAATTGAAGAAGATATCATGCTTTACGGTATTGAAATTGACAGTGAAGACCAACAAAATATGCGTCGTTTTCTAGAGCAATATACATCTAGCTTTTCACCAGATAGGGCAAGAGAGTGTTTAACTAATCTTGCACTAAGTGAAAGATATAAAAAAGCTACAGAGAGTATTGAGGTATTCTCTTTAATGCTATCACTTTTTAAAGATATTACTTCATTTGGATCTCAAGAGACATTTCTCAAGTCTATGCTTGAAGAGATCACAAGAATTTTAAACTCACAAAGAGCAAGTATCTTTCTGATTAATCCTCAAACAAATGAGTTAGAAGCAGTTTCTGCTCTTGGTATTGATAAAGAAATTTTAAAATTTGATTATCGTAAAGGTATTGCGGGTTCTGTGTTTACCACTGGAGTTGCACTTAATATTGACTGTAAAACTGATAAAGTTCGCTTTAATGATCACTTTGATGAGAAAACAGGCTTTGAAACCAAGTCTATTCTTTGTCATCCTATAACTAATCGCGAAGATAAAGTTATTGGTGTCATTGAAGTTCTAAATAAGAGAAATGAAGATCGTTTTACAATGGAAGATGAAAAGACAATGAAAGTTCTTTCATTAATTTTCTCTTCAGTATTCCATAATTATAATCCTATCTCTGAAAAGAGTATGATTAGAAGATTCTCAACTCCTTATGATAGAGAGCATGCCTATATTGGTCGCTCTCCACAAACGAATGAGATGAGAAGAGCAATTTTAAAGTTAAAAGATCTAGATACATGCTTAACCATTCAAGGTGAAACAGGAACTGGTAAAAGACTAATGGCCCAGATTATTCATAATGAAGGTAAGAGAGGTCTAAATAATTTTGAAATTCTAAACTGTAAAGGTGTCGATCACCAAGAGTTATGGAAGAAAATTGTTGGTACAGGTAATGAAGATAGCGTTCTTGAGCAAAATATTGGTGGAACCATTGTCTTTCATGAAATTGCAAGTCTTCCTTTAAAGTACCAAGAAAAACTATTTCATATTTTAAAGAATCGTCGTATTGAGGGCAGTAAAATATCATTAGATAGTCGTGTAATCTTTACTTCAAGTGTCGATTTAACCAAATTGGCAAATGAAGAGGGTGAGTTTAATCTTGAGTTATTAGACTACCTTTCAACTTCAGTTCTCAATGTAGTACCTCTACGTAAAAGAGCTCAAGATATTGATGATCTTTTATCTTACTTTTTAAGAAAAGAGTGTCGCAAACAAGGTCTTCTTTTAAAAGAATTCTCAGATGAGATTAAAGAAGAGTTAAGAGCTTATGATTGGCCAGGAAATATTAGTGAACTCCAAAAGGCCGTCGAGAAGGCAGTTCTTTATAACCCTAAAGCTCATGTTATTACCAAGCTTAAAACTGGAGGAGCGACTCCAATTGTTGATATGAGTAAAGCCAGCATCAAGGGGCTTGATAATATTCCATTTGCTAGAGATTATAATATTCCATTAAAAGACCGTGTCGCATTAGTGGAAAGAGAAATGATCCTGGCTGAAATTAAACGTAATGGTGGTAATAAATCTAAGGCCGCTAAAGAAATGGGGATATCAAGAGAAGCACTTAGAAAGAAGCTACTCATCTCTGATACAGTCCTCGAGGACATTCAAAAAGACAAAGACGAAAAAAGTGCCGCATAAAAGAAAAGCCCCGAAATTCGGGGTTTTTTTTATCTCTTTTTAAATTATTCCGATAAGTTAGACAAATAGATTATTAACTGAGGTTTAATTTGGAATACCTTTTTGGCTATATTGAAAATATCAATATTACAGATATCGTCGATATCTCGGTAGTTGCCTTTGTTATATATCGTTTTTTATTAATCGTTCAAGGAACCCGTGCGGTTCAAATGTTAATCGGAATTTGTGGATTAGCATCTCTTTACTGGGTATCACTAAGTTATAAATTATATTCATTAAACTGGCTTTTAAATCACTTTTTTGATTATTTCTTTTTAATACTTATTATTCTCTTTCAAGATCAAATTCGTGTTGCTCTTGTTTCATTTGGTGAAACCAAGTTATTTGGACGCAAAAAAAGAGTTAAATATAATATTCAAATTGAAGAAGTAACAAATGCTTGTTCGGCATTATCACGTGATCGAGTAGGAGCATTAATTGTCTTTGAAAGAGACCAAGGTTTATTAAACTACTCCCTAACCGGTACTCGTTTAGACTGTACAATTCATACAGATATTTTATTTACCATTTTTCAAACCAATTCTCCCTTACATGATGGAGCGGTAATAATTAATGGAGATAAAATTTTTAGTGCAGGTGCCTTTTTACCATTATCTAAGAATGTAAATATAGACTCTCACTATGGAACAAGGCATCGTGCAGCTCTTGGAATCAGTGAAGTGAGTGATGCCGTTGTTGTTGTGGTTTCAGAAGAAACAGGAAATATAAATATATGTTTTGAAGGTAAATTTTATAAGATGAGCACATTAGATGACTTAAGAAAAACTCTAAGAAAGTACTTAGTAGTTGAGGCTGAAAGTGATCGTGAGAAAAGAAGTATTTTTGGAGTAACGACATAGTGGAAAATAATATTTCAAAAAATATTTACATGGGCTTTCTTTCCTTATTATTTGGTTTCTTTTTATGGCTATACGTTCTCAGTTCAGCCCAAACTAAAGGAACCAGTGTATTTGAAATCCGTTATGAACTGCCACCTAATGTTGCCATCGTTAGTAATCCTGTACGTGAAATTAAATTTAAGATAAATGGACCTAGAGTCTTTATAAGAAATTTAACCATGAAAAAGAATACTCATGTGGTTAATTTGAAAAATTATTTTACTCGAGACAAGCTAGATTACACTCTAGATATAAATGATTTAGGTATAAAGTTTCCTTTTGGTGTTGAAATATTAGAGTTTGAGCCATCA
>CAJXHA010000095.1 GCA_913053615.1 uncultured Bacteriovoracaceae bacterium
TGCGAACTCAGTTTATAATACGAGAACTTGTGTTGCCATAATAAATTCTTCAAGAAATATCTTAAAGAAAATTGGTGAAAATGAAGCATGTTCAAGCTTTGATAGATCGGATCTTGGTGAAGTATCAAATATGTCACTCTTTTTTAATAGGGCCTATAATCACTTAAATAGTGTTGCCCTAGGACTTGAAGATATAAGTCCACAAAGCATGAATAATTTTTACAGTAATAGGTCTAATCGTAGACAAGAAGAAGAAAGAATTACTCGCGTAGCAAATCCAGTATACGAAAGCTTGCGTTTAAACGTTAGAAATGATGATCCAGATACTCAGGTCTGTCCTATCTCTATGGATGAAATTAAAGAGGGTTCTGTTCAATTATCAAGTGTACCAGATTTAACAAATATGATTGAAACAATTACTATCGGTTATAAGATTGACGGACAAATTGTTGATATTAATCCTGGGGATGTAAGCATTAGTCTTATAAATCAAATTGAAGGTATTGCACTTGGAGAGCTTACTGATGCTGGTAATAATGTTACCTTTACTGCTCCCCTTTTAATTGCTCAAAATTATCGAATTAACGTTACTGTTAATAAAAATAATACTTCTAACTCTGGAATTCACTTTGTTAAAGAGTTAAGTGTCTCATGTAATGCTCAATCTGAAGTTTTAGATAACGGGCTAACAGTTATTGCACTTTCAAGTAATATGTTCGTTGAAGGTAATGATGATGTAGCACATGATGTTGAAGGAATGTCTTTTAAACTTAAAATTGGAGATGCTGAACCGACAGAGTTTAGTGGTGATCCGATTGATTTAAGAGGCACTACAGGAGAAATAAAAGTTTTCGCTAATATTGATGGTATTGAAGATCAACTAGAGTGTAATGGGTCTGTTATCGCTGGAGATCAATTAGCAATTACTGTAAATAAAGGTGAAGCAGATAAAGTAAATATGAATATTCGTCTTGATGTTAATCTTATGAATGGTAATGAAATGCTAAGCCTAGCACTTGATCAACAACAAGATGTGGATGCACACTTAGAAATAGAAACGATCCCAGCGGGAATTACTTATAATGATGGTCATGGTCTTTTAGATGATGGAAAAACTTTTAAATTAAATGCTATTACTTATCATGATCGTGCTTATAAAATAGTTTTCAAAACCACTTATAATGATCAAGAAGTTAGAAGTGAAGAGATTGATATTCCCCAACAAACTATTGCCTGTGTATTAAGTAATTATACTCCTCCACAAGGCTCTAATGGTCATAGTCTTTTACTTGAATTAAAAGTTGGAGATTCTCCACTTGATCCATCAATTGAAAAAGAAGTTAGTATAACCTATGGTGAGGCGATTGAATTTAGTGAAGTTGGTGTTTCTGAGAATGCTAATCAAATTGAATATACTGCAGCCGGAACTCCTGGTGAGGGTGATTCAATTGTTGGTAGTGTAAGTATTCCATCATTAAGTGAGAGCCCAATTCAATGTAGCGGCCCAGAAATTGATAATACTGACCCAGATGAAACTGATGAAATTGTAGCAACTTGTAATATAAATACTTCTAAAGGTGAAGTAGCTGGTGGAAAAGTAAAACTAAGTGCAGTTATTACTTACAAGCGACCTGATGAAGATGAAGTGACTATAAATTCTGCTGAACTTTTAAGTGAGTATGGTGCAAGTATTAACTGGTCTAAATCAAGTGCCGTAACAAACGATGAAGAAACTATTTCAAGTGGAACTCGAACTCCTGCAAACGCTGGATCAGGAATTGAAATTGAAGTTCCGGTAACTGCAGATGAAGTACGTTATACCGCTAGCGTTAGTGGCCTAGAAGGTTTTGAAAGCTGTGGTGGTAGTGATGCAATAATTGTACAAGCTGGTGAAACAACAGATCCAGAGGTTCCAACTCCAACAGATAATTCATTTGAAGTTGATAATTCAGGTATAAATTGGCAGGCTCCACAAGCTCCTCAAGGTGCTCCAAGACGTATGCGTCGAGGACTAATGTTTAGAGGAAATAGATAAACTAGCTTTTCAAAAACATTGGGTTTTCACATTTTTTTTACAATGTGAGCTTTTTTTCTGGTATTATGGGTTCACCGCAAAAATTCTTTGCATTCTCAATTAAAACCCTACCCCCCCTCAAAACCCAGGAGAATCCCCATGAAAACACCACAGTTTTTTAACTGGTCAAAAAAGCACCTTTTGACCCTAATGATTTTACCCACTGCTTTCACAGCTTGTAAGAAACCAATTACTGATGATCCTGTTTCTGCACTCAATGGTCTCGTTAAGGAATACGGATTTATTGGTTATCAAAATCCAATGGAAACTTCAGGAACAGGGACCATGCTCGCTGGGCGTCCCACTGCACTTAGCTTTGTTGCACCACCGGAAGATTGTTTTTCCAATGAACTTCTTCCAAGAAATTATGATACATCAAATTTTAGAAAAACTTATAATTACCAATTCCAAGGGAACCTAGGTTTCTTAGCGTTTGGTACCCCAATTGTATCAGCAGGTCTTGGCCTAAATAATCAACATACAGTTGAAGTTGAACTCAATGGAATCACAATTGAGTACATGTCTTCAATTGGAGTTACCGAATGGTACCGCGATGGAATGAGAGAGACGTGTCGCGAATACCTAGATGATGTTGGTTTTGTTATTCAGGCATTGATCACAGACTCAATGAAAATTAGTATTAAAAAAGTCGGTGGTTTAAATATTGGATTAAATTCAGACAATGTTGCTGATTACTTTGAATTTGAAGCTGGAGTTGATTGGCAAATTGTTGATGAGTACTCAATAGAAATAAGTACTCCAAAATATATTGGTTACCAACTTGGACGTTTAAGACTTGAAGATGATGGACGAGTTTTATACAGGGCCAAAACAGTTGAAGATGATCAATTTATTTTTGAAGCAATTGGATTATTTGATGACCCAGTAGAGGTACCAATGCAAGCACAACAAGAAAATAATGAAATGGATGAGAACTCAGTTTTTGTAAGATAAGGCTTTGAGTTTGTATAAATAAGTACTTCTTTTTATTAATTAAATGACTTGGGACTTCTTGACGACTTTAATCATTAATGGTGTGATTAAAAGCGTCAAGGAGTCTTTATGCGTTTAGTTATATTCTTAATATTAACTCTTACTTTTTCCACTCACCTCTTTGCTGTTGAATTAAGTCAGGCAAGTAATCAAGAAATTTTACGTGAGCTTTCTAAAAGACTAAATGGAGGATCACAAGCTGGAACTTCATATCTTAATGCATTTTGTTCTGGAGACGATATTAACATCCAATTAGAAACTCAGAATAGATCTATTAATAAAGTCATTGATCTTAGAACAAGTATGGTTTGCAATACAGCTGTGAACCTTATGAAGAAAGGCCAGTTTAATGGACTTCTCATTACTGCTTTTTGTGATTCTGACTTAATGTATAAAGTAAAGGCAAGCTCTAGTGGAGTTTTAGACATTCAAAGCACTGATCATAGAACAAGTATTGAATGTGATCAAAGTGCAAGAAGCATAAATAGACAATAATGTTTCCGATCTTCTTTTTACTATTCACCCTTGTACCAGCAACTGAGCTTTACTTGCTCTTTACTGTTGGTGCACATATTGGTGCTTTAAATACAATTTTTATTATTATAGGAACAGGTATTTTAGGTGCGACTTTGGCAAAAATGCAAGGCCTACAACTTATCTATCAAGTCCAACATGAAATCAATCAAGGAAAAATACCAGGAACAAAAATAATAGAAGGCTTCTGTGTTTTTGGTGGCGGCTTACTACTATTAACACCTGGTTTTATGACTGATATCTTAGGTTTCTGTATGATTTTACCAGGACCAAGACAAATGATGGCCTTCTTTTTAAAGAAGTGGTTTACCAAGGCCGCTCTGAACGGAAATGTTCAGTTCCAATTCTTTGGTAATATGGGTAATAACCCCTTTGGAAATATGGGAAGAAACCCATTTGAAAATCAACAAGATACTTTTGATGCTCAATACACGAAAAACGAAAATGATAATACTGAGAATGTCATTCAAGTAGAATTTGAGAAAAAAGATGAAAAAGACTTATAAGCTTCCTATTGAGTACGAACAATCATACTTTACTAATGACTTAAAAGATTATGATCATATCATTTTGGCACTTCATGGGTATCAGCAATCAGGTGAGTTTTTTTATAAACGCATAGAAAAGTTCTTTGATCTAAATAAAACCTTAATTATATGCCCTAATGCCCCCTTTTTAGTTCCGACTAAAAAAGAAGAAGGTTGGATAGATACTTATTCCTGGTATTTTTTTGATCCTCAAAAAAAGAGCTTTTATATTAATTATGAACCCTCTGCACTAATGATCTCAAAACTCCTTGATCAATTAAACCCGCTTAATAAAGAGGTAACTCTACTTGGGTACTCACAAGGAGGTTACCTTTCACCAAAAGTGGCCCAATTAAATAAGAATATTAAAAAGGTTATTGGATTGGCCTGTATTTTTAGAGGTGAAAGATTTAAGCTTAAAGATGATTGTGAGTACATTCAAATTCATGGTAATGAAGATGATGTGGTTGATATAAAAGAATCACAAAATGAGTTTGAAAAGTTGGGACTCGATTTAAATGACTATCATACAATTGATGCTGATCATCTCTTAACATCTCAATTTTTTGATAAATTAAAAGACTTATTATGAATAAGCGCCTCTTAGAAATTAATACAAATTTAATTGTTTATAATACTGTTAGTAAAAATGAAAATCGTGATTGTAGTGACTATATTGCAAATTTATTAGACCCTCTAGGTTTTGAGGTTAAACGGGATAGCTTTCAAGATAAGCATGGAGTAAATAAAGAACAAATAATTGCAAGTATTGGACCTGATTGTGATGGTGGTTTAATCTTAAGTGGTCATATCGATACCGTCCCCTTTGAAAATCAAAAAGGTTGGACCAGAGATGCTTTAAAGTTGCAACTTGAAGATGATAAATTTTATGGCCGTGGCACCTGTGATATGAAAGTCTTCATTGGACAATGCCTAAGTACTGCAGAAGAGCTTGCCTTAGATAAACTAAAAAAACCCCTTCACTTTGTCTTCACTGCAGATGAGGAAGTTGGCTGCCTTGGAGCTAAAAGACTAAGTGATAACTTTTCAGAAATTCTTAAAAGAAAGAGCTTACCTAAAAGGGCCATAATTGGAGAGCCCACATCATTTAATATTATTAATACTCATAAAGGTATCGCTCATTTTAGTATTCTAATCCATGGTGTTGGAGGACATTCTTCTAGACCAGATAGAGGTATGAATGCCATTGAAGGACTGGGTGATATTATCCAAGCTGTGAAAGAGCTCAATGAGAAGTTTAAAAGAGAAATGAATGAGGAGTTAAGAAATATATTCCCTGATTTTCCTTATAATCACTTGCATATGGCCATGGTCAATGGGGGCTTAGCATTAAATATGATTCCGGAAACGGTTGAACTTGCACTCTCCTATCGCTCTTTTCCAAATGAAGACCCCAAAAGAGTCCTCAATGAATTAATGGAAAAAACCAAAGACTTTAAAAACATAGAATATAAGAATCTATTTCTAACCCCTGGAATGCCCATCAGCTTAAATGAAGAATTAGAAAAAGTACTTAAAGCTGAATTTTCTAAGAATAAAACTGAATCTGTTTCATTCGCCACCGATGGTGGATATATAAAGATGTTAGGCATAGAAACCTATATTTGTGGACCTGGAGATATTAAAGAAGCTCACACACCTAATGAATTTATATCTGTTAATGATTTTTATAAGGGAGCTGATCACATAAAGAATATATGTAATCAGCTCTTATTTTAGAATTATTTAATTGTTAAGTGAGCAGAGATATAACCTGCTTGAGAAAGATCTCTAAGATCATCAGTATTGATTGTTGAGTTAACTAAACGATCTCTAACTTCTGCTGGAGTTAAATTGCTTTCAGTTGAAAGTAAAAGTCCAACAATACCACTAACGTGTGGAGTTGCCATACTTGTACCACTCATTTTCTTATACTTATTATCTTGAACAGTTGAATATGTATTTACTCCTGGAGCAAAAACATGAACAGTCTTCTTACCGTAGTTTGAAAAGCTAGCTCTTTTTCCTTTCCCATCAATTGCACCAACGCTGATTACGTTTTCAATTTCATAATTTGCTGGGTAAGTAGCTTTCTTGTCATTATCTGAGTTAGAGTTACCTGCAGCTGCAACGAAAACAATACCAGCAGCATTAGCAGCTGAAATTGAATCATATAAAGCTTGCGTAAATGGTCCACCACCCCAAGAGTTACTCATAACATCAACACCTCTTTGGATTGCATAATCAATTGCTTTAACAGCACCAGCAAGAGTTCCACCACCATTATCTGCAAGAAATTTAATTGGTAAAATTTGAACATTGGCCATTACACCACGAATACCGATTGAGTTATGTTCAGCACCGATAACACCTGCACAATGTGTTCCATGACCATGACCATCCATTGGATCATTATCATCGTTTGCAAAGTCATAACCATAAACATCATCAATATAACCATTGCCATCATCATCAACACCAGCAATACCATTTTTTTCAGCATCATTAATCATGATATTACCTTTAAGGTCTTCATGATTATAGTCAACACCTGTATCAATTACTGCTACTTTAATATCATTTGATCCAGTTGTGATTCCCCATGCTTGTTTAGCATCAATATCAACACCTTTCTTACCAGGAAAGAAAATATTCCCAGAATTTCTTCCTGTATTTTCTAAACCCCATTGCTTATCAAATTCAGCGTCTTCAATAGCAAAGGCCTTGAAACTTACATTTTCCTCAGCATAAATAAAGTCAGAAGACTTTAGAGTATTTAACTTTTGCTCTGACTCCACTAGCGCAAAGTTTGCAAAAGAAACATTTAAAGGAGTTACTTTTCCATATTTTTCTAAATTTTTAAAAGACTTATGAGAGCTTGTTTTAACTAGATATTCAGCTCCAAAAGCAGTACCTGAAAGCATTGTTAGGCACATTAGTGCAGGTATTTTTTTCACGAAATCCTCCTTGATTTCCAAATTACTATGATCATTTTATTTTAAACGAATAAAAATTTTGATGGGCTAATAAAATCTGACATCTTGAAGTTAAATAGTCAGTTTTTATCTTTACCTAACTCTGTTTTGCTTAAATTTTTAACAACTTGAAAGCTTTTAACACTATGTGGTCTAAGGTGATTTAAAATTTTATCTCTAGTATCTTGCTCAAGTTCAATTAAGCTATGAATATTAAAAACTAATCCATCTCTGGTATCTTGAGCGGTTTTTAATTGAATTTTATCAAAGAGCTCGAGGGTATAGAGAAACTCTTTGAATTGATTTTGCAAATGAAACAGATCCACTCGGCGACCTTTAATTTTAACTTCACTGCCTAAGCGTCCTAAGGGAGTAATGTGCCCATTTTCTATTTGAATTAAATCAGAGCTTAAATAATGCTTGGTTTTAACTTCATCATAGTGAAACTCATTATCTTTGATATAAAAAATGCCCGTAAAAAGTGCATCCGATTCTATTAAAAGCCTTTTATCACTGGCCACACTAAGCTTATGAATAGCAAGTGGCTCGAGAGCAAGTTGATTTTTTGAAGGTGCTTTTTCTGTGGCCAATTGAGAACATACTTCTGTCATGCCAAATGTTCTAATCACAGGCCAGCCTAGATTAATTAAGTCTCGATGAAGAGAGTCATTTAAATAATCACCTCCAACGATTAGATACTTTAAAGTCTTTGGTGGAGACTTTTTAGCACATACAAGATCAAAGCATTGCGCTGGAACGACTGAAACAACTTGTACATCTTCGAGGGCCTGCATAAAAGTATCTACATTCCACTTCTCACTAAAGGTAATAACTTTTGCACCTGATAAATGAGCACGAGCATAGATACTAAGCCCTCCAATATGATAATGAGGTAATGAACATAACCAAGAGTCATTCATATTCAAAGCAAGGTGTTCATTTACAGCTCTTGCATTGGCAAGAATAGCCTTCTTAGAGAGAGCATAGCCTTTTAGAAAATTTGTAGTGGTACCTGATGACATTATAAAAACATGACCCGTGAGATTAAGCTCTTCTAAATGCTTTTCTAAATTATTTTTAGAAATTTCATCACTGATAAAAGGAGAATATAAAAAATCATTTGTATTTGATTCAAAATCAATCATGCCAATGGCTCCCAATTATTATCTAAAATACTGATTCTTAAATCACGTACAAGTTCTGCATTAAGGAGATTATTACTTGCAAATAATTTCTCATTTTGTTCCTGATAAATATGAGGAGTAATAATTCCATGAATAAGTTCAAAATCACCAAATAAGTGTAGAAAGTTAGTACATAAGACTCTTCCCCAATCACTTCCCATATAAGAGCTAATAATAGCATTTTTATTAGCTAGCATTTTTCGATTTGGCTTATGAATTTGAAATTGAGCATGTGGGTTTAGAAGGAAATCACTTGCACTAGGCACCAGAAGTTTATTCCATTCAACTTCATGACTAGGGTCTTCAATATACTCTATTTTACTAATATCAATAGTTTTAAAAAAATCATTTAGCTCATCTAGACTAAAACTTCCATTAGCATCTAGTCTTAAGCTCTTAGCAGTTCTGATAGCATCTTTTACTAATTCAAAGTCATTTTTTGACTTAAGTTTTAGCTTAGTGGTCCTATCAGCTTCACACTTATTAAGTAGATGATTTTTAAAAGGCCTATACTCGATTGTTTGATCTACTTTTTTTGCCAACTCTATTGCATTTTGTAAGTAAGGGTCATTAAGGGTTACCTCTTCAAGTGCTTTATCCCCTAAGGCAGTATGGGGAAAATAATCACCTAAATAAGTCTTACCTTCAACTTCTATTTTTAAATACATCCCTTCTTTGACTTGAGCATCATCAAGTGCATTTAACTTTTCAAAAGGAGTGAGAGAGTAAACTTGTTTATAAATTTTCATAAACTAAAGCCAAGAATCGTTAAGACTCCAAATAGTAAAAGGTGTATACCACAAAATTTAAGTGCATCATTCATAGCATCTGCTGATGTATTATGAGCAATAGTATTATGAACTCTTAACATCATTGGCATTGCAAAAATAGTTAGGAATGATTTTACATTTGCCGCAAAGAAAAATTGCATAACATGAGGTAAAATTAAACAAACGTAGAAAAGATTAAGATAAGTACTTGTATCCATCTTAACTGCCAAAGTCATCTTTCCTACTTCTTCATCTGTATGACGATCTCGAAAATTATTAATCATAATTAAAGTAGTACAAAGAAGACCGAGTTGAGTTGCTAGAATGAGAGCTTCATAATGAAGTGTACCAGCATAGAGATAATAGGATCCAAGAACCGAGATTAAACCAAAATAAAGAATAACAAAGATCTCTCCTAGCCCAATATACGCCAATGGAAAGGGACCGCCAGTGTAGCCATAACTTAGATAAATTGAACTTATTCCGATCAAGATAAATGGCCAACCACCGCGAAGATAAATAAAATAGCCAATAATTGCCACTAATAAGTTTAAAAAGTGTCCAGCACGAAAAAGTGCTTTAGGACTAAGAGCACCTGTTGCCGCCATTCTCTTTGGCCCAACCCTTTTTTCATCAGCTCCCTTAAGTGTATCGATGGCATCATTATAAAAATTTGTTGCAATTTGAATAAGAATAGCTCCAAGGACACAGAGAAAGAGATAAAAGTAAGCTGTTTTCTCAGTATGATAATAATATAGTGCATGAGCAGCACTGGGAGGTATAAAGGCCGCCACTAATGTTTTTGGTCTGGTTGCAAGTAAGAAACTCTTAAACATTTTGCCTCATAATATCTCTAATCTCTACACTGTGAGATTGTAGGAGACGATGACCAGCATTCTTTATAATACTAGTTTGAAATCCCATATTCTGAATATTCTTTGCATAATCAACATACTTAGAGTCAGATTCACCATAGAAAAAATGTAGTTTATCTTTATGTGCTAATAGCTCATCTAATAAATAGTCCTGAGTAGAGAGACCATACTCAGTAAAAAATCGTGCAAGAACATTTTTATCTTTAATTGGAAATGACTGGATTGGCTCATCTGCACTAAAAAGTGCTTGAGAATTCCAACCATTTAAAAATTCTTCCTCTGATAACTCTCTTAATTTATCAGCACACTTTTGATCAAATAATACTCTTTGCATTTTAGCCGCTTTATCCTTTAAACCACCATGAGCACTTAGAACATAAAGTTTTTTATACTTATCTGGGTTTTTAAGAAATAACTGCATAGCAAGACGACCACCAAATGAATAACCTAATAGCATTGAACCAGCAGGAATTTCTTGGTCTAAGATTGTTAGCGTATCATCTTTTGCTTTTTCACATAGTCGATAGAGATCATGTACCACTGTATTTTGAAAAGTAGCAAAGTCTCTACTTGAACCTAAAAACCCATGAAAACAATGTAATTTCATTATAATTCCTTAAAACAATTTAATGTGGATTGTGCATCTATCAAAAGCTCAGTCACACTTGTGCTAATTTGTAAGTTAGCTTTTTCATAATGAGCATAACTTAAATTATATGCACTTGCATGAGCTTGATAATTTCTTTTATGTGCTAAAATTATTTTACTATTTGCTTTTACTCTTTCAAATATTCTACCGCCCTTATTATTAAAAATAATAAGTCTACAGTTTTCAGGTAAGTATGCCAGAGAGCTTAAATCATACTCGAGAGTTAAATCTCCTAAACATATATATAATGTCTCATCTAGATTTTTTGCAATACCAATGGCACTTGCTAATTGCCCATCAATTCCATTGGCTCCTCTATTGCCATAAAAGTTTGCTTGTTTGTGATAAGCAACCTCAAAATCTCTAATAAGAGAAGAGTTTCCAAGATAGAGATGAGAATTTTCAGAAAGCTTATTTGCCAATTCTCTAATAAAGGCGAATTGAGATTGTGGATATTTTTCTATTAAATTTTGAGTATGAGTATAATCTGTCTGAGTGAGCTCATTCTTAGTAATCTGTAAACTTTCAAGATATTTATATATACCCGTTTCATCTAATGTCTTTAACTCCCCATAACTTAAGCCCCTAAACCCTCTTGGATCAAGGTGTAAGACTGGTAGATGTGTTTCGTCTAAAAGGCGCCATAACTTACTAAGAGGTGTATGTCCG
>CAJXHA010000096.1 GCA_913053615.1 uncultured Bacteriovoracaceae bacterium
TGACCTTACCAGAGAGCTAAGCAAGCTAGGAAATGAAGTTATCATAATCCTAACCCATGGTGCTGAACAATTTATAAAAAAAGAAACATTCACTTATCTTGGAGCTAAAAAAGTCTATAGTCCTAGTGATGACTTTAATACAGAAAAGTATGAGAACTTCTCCGTACTTCATATTGAATTGGCAAAGTGGGCAGATCGCTTAGTCATAGTCCCAGCTACCGCTAATAAGATATCACAACTCTCTCACGGTTATGCACCAGATCTTTTATCATCAGTATTTCTTGCTTTTGATAAAACAACACTTATTTTTCCGGCCATGAATACAAAAATGCTTAATAATAAATTAATCCAAGATAATATTAAGCGCTTAACAGAACTAGATCATGTGTATATGCATGGTACTCAATCAGGTTTATTGGCCTGTGGAGATATTGGAGAAGGAAAACTAGAAGACATTGATATTATCCTCGATATAACTTTAACTTATTCTACTCAAAAAGTTGGAAAGAAAGTTCTTATAACAACAGGCTCAACAATTGCTGCAATTGATCCCGTAAGATTTATCTCTAACCCTAGTTCAGGACTCACAGGTTATGAACTCGCTAAAACGTTTCTTAAAAATGGCTATGAAGTCATCTTACTAGCTGGATACAATCCACATATAAAAGTTAAAAGCCTAGAAAAATTCCCTCACCTTACATACATATCAGTAACGAGTACCAAAGATATGTTTGCGGCGGTTAAAGAATATATCAATGAGGTTGATATTTATATTTCAGCAGCGGCTATTAGTGATATTGAATTTCAAACAAATTCTTCAAAGCTAAAAAAAGACCAAGAACTAAGTCTGCCTCAAATGCAGGCTGCACAAGATATCCTTAAATATGTTGTCGAAAACAGAAAGAACCAAAAGATAATTGGATTTTCTGCAGAGACTGATAACCTAGAAGAAAATATGCAAAATAAGATTAAGCGCAAGCCAGTAGATTATCTAGTGGGTAATCTTGTTTCAAATGGTAGCCAAAGCTCAATGTTAGGCTTTATGGGATCAGAAAATAATTATATTATCATGGATAAAAATAATACGATTGAAAAGGCCAAGTTCACTAAGTCACAATTGGCTGATAGAATTTTTAATTTGGTAAAAAATGATTAAACTTTTTAAAACAAACGAAGAATATTTTAACTGGCATGAGAAAAACCAACAAAAAACAATCGGTTTTGCTCCTACCATGGGCAATATTCACAATGCTCACCTAAGCCTACTCGAACAAGCATTAATAGAAAATGAAGTCGGTATTATTTCAATCTATGTTAACCCGACTCAGTTTGGAGAAGGTGAAGACTTTGATGCTTACCCTAGAACACTGAGTGATGATATTGAGAAAATTAAAACTCTAGAGTCCAAATATAATAAAGATATTATTATCTATGCACCTCGAGAGACAGATATTTACCCTCAGGGTTTTACAAACTATCTAAAAGCTCACCAAATTGCCGCTGATCTTGAGGGAGATTTAAGACCAACTCACTTTGATGGTGTCGTGACTGTTGTTGCAAGATTGTTTGAAATAATTAAACCTCATAAGTCGTACTTTGGTAAAAAAGATTATCAACAATTAAAACTCATTGAACTCATGGCCCGTGAACACTACCCTCAAGTTGAAGTAAAAGGAATGCCAATCATCAGAGAGCCAAATGGTCTTGCCATGTCTTCAAGAAATAATTATCTCTCCCCTGCACAGAAAGATGAAGCCCTGGCCTTAAGAAATAGTTTGCTTGCGGTATCAAAAGAAATTGAAAAAGGTGCGAGTATAAATGAAATAAAAGAACTTATTCAGAATTTAAAAACAGATAAGAAGTTAAACTATCTAGATTTAAAAAGTGCTATTGACTTCAGCCCACTGAATGAAATAAAAAAGCCTATTGTCATCCTTGGAAATTATCAAATTGGATCGACACGTTTACTTGATAATGTTGAGGTTCTATGAATCAAGATGACTATAAAATTGAACTCGGCACTAAAGCTTGCCTCGTTAGTATCGTATGTGAAAGCTTTGAACATCACCGCAGTGAAAAAGAAACTAAACACTCGCTCACTGAGCTTAGAGAATTATTAAGAACTCTAGGAGTTGAAGCTGGTTCAGAGCATTTTCAAAATCGTAATAAATTAGACCCTGCCACCATGTTAGGGAAAGGTAAATTAGAAGAGATTGCAATTGCTGCGAAAGAAGAAGGTAGCGAATACCTTGTCTTTGATTTTGAACTTACATCAAGTCAAATGAGAAATATAAAGAACATTACAAAACTAGAAGTTATTGATCGATGTATGATCATTCTTGAAATCTTTGCACAACACGCTCGAACGAATGAAGCTAAAATTCAAATCGAAATTTCAAGACTACAATACATGTTGCCTCGTCTCCAAAGTTTATGGACTCACCTTTCAAAACAAAAAGGTGGTATTGGTCTTAAAGGTGAAGGGGAACAACAACTCGAGCTAGATCGTCGTATCATTCGCAATAAAATTGATAAGTATAAAAGCCAATTGGTTGATATCGAAAAATCTCGTGAACAACAGAGAAAAAAGCGTCAAAACCAAGCAGTTACAGCAGCTTTAATTGGTTATACCAATGCGGGTAAATCAAGTCTTATGAATAAACTTTGTAAGGTAAATGTACTTTCTGAAGACAAACTATTTGCAACTCTTGATTCAACTTTTAGAACATTAAACCCTGATACGAAACCACCGATGCTACTTATTGATACCGTTGGTTTCATTCAAAACCTTCCAAGTACACTTGTTCAAGGTTTCAAAACGACTTTAGAATCGGCACTTGAAGCAGACCTTTTAATCATTGTCTGTGATATTTCAGATCCTAATTATCAAAAACACCTTAAGGTGACACAAGAAATTATTGATGAATTAAATATAGATGAGAAAGAACAAATTGTTGTCTTTAATAAAAGAGATAAATTAAGTGATCCGTTCTTACCGAAAATTGCGATGCGAAATCTTAAGGCCAGCTTTTTAATTTCGACGCAAAGTGAAGATGACATAAATGACTTACGTGAATATATAATCAACTACTTCCTCTCTAAACAAGAGCACTTTGACCTATTCATTCCCTATCAAGAGGGTGATGCACATTCAAAAGTAATGGCAAATACAAACGTCATAAAAACAATTAATCACGACACTGGAATCTTTTATCGCATTAAAGTTCCTGATTTTATTTTTAACAAGCTTGGTCTAAAGAATTTCATTTTAGCTCCAACTGATCCAAATAAAGAATTACTTAATTCGTAAAAATAAACTCATTAATTTTTCTAAAAAAATGATTGAAAAAGCCTACGAAAAATCTTAATGTTTTCACTCGTTAAAAGGCACACACACACATGAATATAAAGACATCAAACTCTAAAGCTGAAAGACAATTAAAAAGAAGTCTTAATCAGAAGTTAAAAGACATTTTAAATAACTCTAAAGATAACCCAGTGTTAAAAGCTAAGACCTCATGGTCAATTCTTTCAGAGCAATTAAAATTTATCTTAGGAGATGATGTTCATCGTCAATGGTTTCAAGAAGTTCAACCAATCGTATTAAAAGATCAGTCATTAATTTTACAAACTCAAACGCAATTTGCTGCTCAGTGGATTAATACGCATTATCAGGAATTAGTTGAAACTTTAATTCATGCACAAGATCAAAACTTGTCATGTTTTTTTATTGGGCCGACTCCGACTAGTCAAACGCACCACTTCTAAAGTACATAACTGCGAAAAAAAAGCCTACGGTCAATAAAAGACCAAATATCACTATAAGTGTATCTCTATTCATATTAAAATTTTAGTTCTGAACGAGCTCGGAATCAACTAATTCTTTAAGATCTTCAAAGATACTCTTCGCTTTAAGTGGTAATTGAAAGCTTAAATGAAATGGATGTGCCTTTTGCGTATCCTCACTAAGAAATACCCATTTAGACTGTGCAACAGTGCAATTCTTAAGACTGGCCATAATCAGCTCTTCATTGCCCTCATATAAGGCCTCATCAATCAAAACTAGCTCAGGCTCAAGATCATTAACAATATACGAGAAATCCTCTGTAATATCATTTAAAGCGTACGTCGAAACACCATGGCTATCCAAAATAGATTTAGTTAATTCAGTAACTACAGAGTCTCTATAAATAAAAAATATTTGCTTCATATAAATGCTTACAGCGCCTTGCAATATGATTAATATAAGTTAATATCAAATAGCATAGCACCTTTGAACTATCAAATAAGAAATGATTAGAACAAATGGGAAATGAGTAAGGAAGAGCATGTCACAATCACAAATTCAAGTAATCGACATTTTATCAAACGAAATCCTATATGAATGTTCTCTAGAAGAATCTGATAAGGCCTATGCGTTCGCGACTGAAATGGAAGAAATGGGACTTGATATCAAAATCCTTTCTCCAACCATTACTCAAACTCTTACTGACTCTCTTGGTATGAATCATGACGAAAAAGAAGAATACGAGAACTCAGTTGTAGCAGAGATACACGACCACGATAGTGGCTGTTGCACTACCGAAGTCGACACCTCTAAATTACAATAAATTTTAATACATATATTTAAACTTCAAATAAGCAGTTTGGCCTAAAGTCCCATACTCAAATGCGCTTTCATAAAATTCATTAAATACATTATCAATACCAATAACCACTTCTTTATTATCAAAGTGATGCTTATAAGAAATATTAACTAATTCATATGCACCAAGCTTTACATCAGCAGTAGGACTTGTATTAAAGTTTTGATCATACCTTCTTCCCACAAATTGAAAGTTAAAATTAAACTCCCCACTATCACCAATAAAATGAATATGATCAATCACGGCCCTCTCATTAGGCCTCTTATAAGTATATTTTTTTTCAGGATTAAAGTACTGAAATAATCCTAGTGAAAAACTAGTAAGACTATTCTCACTTCGCCAATCATACTTCCCTTCAACGCCGGATATCTCTAAGTACTCCCCATTTTCAGGTGTTGCATTATTTAAAATCACATTATCAATCTTGGTATAAAAAACAGATGCATTAAAACGATTACCTAACTGATAATTTAAATCATATGCCCAACTACTTTCAGGTTCTAAGTCTAAATTCTCTTCCTTATTAAAAGTTTCATTCACACCATACATTTGATACAAGCTTGGAGCCTTAAAACCTCTTTGGATATTTGCGCTAAGAATATTCTCACCAATTTTCTTTCCAAGACTTGCTCCCGGAGAATAAAAGTCACCAAAAGTTTTATGAGAACTTCCTCGCATACCAACTTGGCCAAAGTAATCACCCTTTTTCCAGTCATACAAAAAGTATAATGAATTTAAATAGGCAAACTCCCTCTCTACACTTGTTTGAGTGAATTGTTCATTGATATTCTCAATTCCCACTAAAACTTTATTCCCACCTAGATCCTTAGTTACAATTGCTTCGTTCGTCTGCTCAATACCTTCATAAAGATAGTTTCCATTAGTAGAAATATTTGGTCTATCCGTGCGATTATAACTATTTCTAAAACTCCACTCAAAAGCATCGCTCTTACCAATTAATTTATGAGAGTAGATACTCTGCTGACTTTTAGCATAATTATCCTTCTCATCAGTTTGAGAATTATCATATTCCGTATACTGATTATTATCCTTAATCAGAAGCTCACTCTTTAAATCATCTTTCCAAGCATAATTAAGCTTCATATGTAGATTGCGATTCACATAAGCATCATCTTCACTTCCCTTTCTAAGAGAACTAATGCCTTCACTTTCATCGTACTGATAATTCAAAACCCCAGAGAGCTTGCCGGCACGAAACCCCTGTGCCCAATTCGCCATATTGGAAAATCCCTTCATCACAGTAACCGAATTATGTTCAAGTTTATCCTTAGTAATAATATTTACGATCCCACCAATAGCATCTGTTCCATAGAGCAAACTCTGTGTCCCTTTAATAATCTCAACCCGCGCGATATCACCCACATTAAGTGCATTAATATTTGCCTCTTTCGAAGTCGTCGATGGATCATTCACACGAACTCCATCCACCAAAACCAGAACATGTCGAAACTCAGAACCACGAATATGAATCGTGGCCTGTGAAGCTGGCCTACCACTTTGATTAATAAAGACGCCAGGAACCTGAGCCAATTTCTGAATCAAGAGCCCAGTAGAATCACCAGAGAATTCCTCAATAACTTCACTTGCATTTGAAAAAGTAGATTTGTCAGAATTAATTTTTGAACTTATCAAGACTGAAGAAGTTTGAATTTGCGCCATCACAAGGCCAGGCAGCAGGGCCAAAAGTACTAATCTCATATTGTTTTCCTCGAAACTTAGAATTGCAAAAAACGTATCTGACTACACCTAGAATACAAATAGGCTCACAGTTGCGGGACAGTACCAGATTCACGCTGGTTTCCGTTTTTTTAAAAAAAATAACATTTCCGACATATTCTGTCAGGCAGTAATCAAAAATAATTTAATAAAAAGATATAAATACCGAAAAATACAGTATAGAAAAAGGATTTCTTATGTCAGCTGCATTGGAGCTAAAAAACTTCATTCAAGAAAGAGCAGATCAGTTAATCAATAAAGGATTATCTTTCGGAATAGAACATGAATTCTTTTTATTTAATGGAACAAAAACAGCAAGCTTGAACGATTCTCAACTTTTCCTCAATGAGTTCTCTAAACGTAAAGGTTGGAAAAAGTATCTTGATAAAAACAATCTCATCGATAAAGTTGGTTACGATGAAAAAAATGGTTACCACGCATTAAAATATGAATATCCACCTCATATGCTTGAAATCGCAATTGGTTATTCAAGGGACTATGAAGAATTTAACAAAAAAACACTTCTTCTATTAAGCGAAATTGAAGAAACAGCTAATTCAATTGGATTAAGAGTTGTTCATACTCCTTCAATACCAAATGCGAATATTGATAAAAAATCATTAAAGAAAATGGAAAGCAAGCAACTTCAACTTCATTACAATAGAAAGAAGATTGCTTTTGATAAAAATATTTATGATGAAAATATTTATGAATTCCCATCACGAATTGCGGCGACACAAATACATATAGGTGGATTCAACTGGATTGAAAATGATAACTTCTTGGAAAAAGTTTATATATATGAGCCTATAGTAAACTATTTAATCTTATCTTTATTCGAAGCCCCCCAAAAAACCTTTAAAGAAAGGTGGCAGGGTTACAATAATTTATTTGATGACTTTAAACTCTTTGGTTTTCCAGGAAAAGATAAATGGGGCTTTGATCTATGGAAAAAAGAATTATTATTAGAGTTCAAATCCAAAGGGAAAGATCAAAATATAATTGAGTTTATAAACAACTCAAGAGACTTACAACTCATAAGACCAAAGACATATGGAACTTTAGAGTTTAGAAGTACTCCAGGCCTAGATAATATAAAAAACTTTGATTATTTATGTAGAATTAGAATTGCACAATGCCTGTGTGCAGAAAATTCTGAATTTAAACCATTTAGCTATAAGGAAAGTAAACATATTTGGAACGATATTTTTGCAAGTCCAGCAAAGTATAAAAAACAAATAGATGATTTTATTACAGTTGCCAACCAACAATTAATCTCAAAAGGATTTAAAGAAATTTAATGTTAAAAGAAATTAAAGAAAGTAAATTAATTGTTGGGATATTAAAAGAAGCTTTTTTTCTTAACTGTAACTTCGTAATAAATCTCCATAATGAGAAAGCTGAGCTAGAACTTTTAGATATATTTGAGCCTAAGCAAAGAAGTGACGCTTTTGAAAATAAACTTATTTTTAAAACAGCATCTAAAATTGATAACAAAGTAAGTGATTTAAATATTTCATTTAACGTTGAAGATTCAATTATTTCATTTGACTCTGAAATAGAGAAGATTGATAACAATGAAATCACACTAAAATTCCCAAGTACAATAAAGCTCAAGAATGGTCGTGAGCAAAAAAGACTTAAAGTTGAAGATCTTAATTACTCATATGTACTAATAAAATCTCAACAAACTTATTATCAATCACTTTTAAAAGTGAGAGATATATCAGAGTTTGGTATTGGTGCTTACTTGAAATGTGGAAGCAACATTACCCCTTCTATTGGAGACTCAATACATGGAAAGTTTCATTTCAAAAATGAGTTAATTGAAGTATCACACAAAATCACACAAATTAACTATATATCATCTAATAATTACTCAATAGGCTTAAAGAGTATTAATGGCCTTAAAAAAGACAAACCTTACAAAAGATCAACTAGTCGCTTTAAATTTGACTCCAAAATAGATTTACTACCCTTAATCAATGAGGATTATAGCTTCACTCTTGAGATTAAAGATATATCTGTAACTGGATTCAAAGCTAAGAATAAAATTAGAAATGATGAAAGACCATATTTCTCGGTTGGTTCAATATACAGATCAAATAGTTTCAATGTTTCTTTTGAGTTAATCTATTTAAACAAAGACTACCTTGGGTTTAAGCTACTAAAACCGGACTCAGAAAGTGCCTTAAAATGGCTTAAATTTTTCTCAAAAGAGATTAACGAGGATATATCGACGAAAAACTATATGAATAGTTCCATTCTTCAGATGTTTTGTTCTTCTGGGGCATTAAGTGCTGATTACATAAATAACCACAAACATAAATCTGAGCACTTTAAAAATTACTTCACAAAAGAAAATGACACATCCTTTTGGCTATATAGATGGGTTTCTTTTGATGACGAACATAACCCAAATGGACATATTGCTACTTTGAAACTTGCCTCAAACTTATGGATTCTAGGCGACATAGTGGGTTCTCAAGACAAAGAAAATAAAATGCCTAAAGACTTAAGAGAAAATTTCATGAGCTTATTTTCAGATTGGTCATTAAGTATTAATAACGTTCCAAAGCATTTAGTAATGTGGATTGATAATCATCCATACTGGAAAGATTATGAGAACTATATTAGCAATAATAAAGAGTATATACTTGAAGAAACAGCATTACACTATTCACGAGTAAACAAACAAGAATCTTACAGGGAACAATATCGAGGCGAAATTAGAGAAATTAAAAACTCTAACTTTGCTCTAATTAACAATATTCTAAAAGAATCTAAAAAGTGTGGATTCTACGAATTACTAAATTCATTTGATTTCAATACAACAAACTTTGCCTCAAGTTATTTAAAAGAGGAATTTAAAAGAAATAAGTTAAGACTACTAAAAAAATTTTTTCATTACTCAAATGATAAATACGAGTGCGTCGTAATGTATTCAAAGTTTCCAGAGGGAAGCTCATTAAATAGAGTTGGTGACTCAATTTGGATTTTTGAATTAAACTCAAGTAGTAAAGAGCAATGGGAAGATGCAAAAAACCAAATTGAAAAAAAAGCTTTCCTGCTTGGGATAGACCCTCCTAGCATAAGAAGAGTTGCAGCACCTGGCTCTAGTCTAAAAGAAAATGAAATTGTTACTCTAAAAAGTTACATCCTGCACCCTTACTTTTGGAAAGACTTTGAAGATAAAAAAGGTAATAACAAATGAGAAGTATCGTTATACTCACATTAACATTACTACTTGGTTATTCTTCAATGTGGATTGGTGAGTTAGCGGTAATTCTAAATCAAAATAATGTCACAGACATGGGAACATTGAATGACTTTAAAGAAGGGTGCTCTCTGAGATCAGATATTTCAACCTGTACTAATAAGTACGTAGTTCCCTTAAATGAAACTAATAAAAATGCTACATTCGGACTCGGGATAATTATCTCATCCTCTGTCATATATTGTGACAATGATAAAAAAAATGCCATCTACTATGATGACTATTTATCACCTGGAAAACGTTTTGACCTTATGAATCTCTACCAAACTGTAGACTTAAGCACTCTAGAATGTAAAAACTATTTAAACATTGAGTCTTGGAGCAAAAAGGGCTCTGTTCGAAATGGTTTTCAAGAGGGGCCTCTACTCTATGGAAACAGGGTATCTATACAAGGTATCAAGAGATCATTTGAGTTTTATTCAAAAGAAGTACATAGACTAATTGCTGTGTCACTTTTTCTGATAGCACTACTTTACTTACTAATGTCTTATATTCTCAAACAAAATATCCAAAACAATATTTTCTCATCTTCAATATCATCATGGTTATTATTCTTATTTTTTGCTAGTGACCTTTTTCAAACTATATTGCCGATTTCAAACCTTCCATTTTTTATTAACAAAATAGTAGCAGCTTTTAGCTTAGCAGCACACTTTATACCTTCCATAGACTTAGCCTTTTTAAAATCTAAAAAATATGCAGATATTTCTTCAACTCAAAAAAACTTAGCAAGTTATATTATTTTTATACCACTAATGTTTAGCTCATACTGGTTAAGTATTTTTTATTCAACATTTTTATTAGTTTCTTTAGCATATTTCATCTTAGGAATTAGGAGGAGGAGTCTACAATCTATCTTATTTGGGATTATTTCAACTCTTGTATACTTAAAGATGAAGAACATCCCTTTCACCCTATCAGCGATGAGTACTTCTTACTTCGTTGGTTTCTCAATACTACTAAGCTTAGTTGAGAATATAAATAAACTATCTAGCTTTGTTTCAAATATTTTATACCTAGACAACTCTACAGAGACAGAGGATATAAATAGTATCGATACAATTGAAGAAAGGTTGTTTGAAATTTTCCCAGCAAACAAAATAACTTTTTTAAAGATACTTCATGGGAACGGTTGTGAGATAACTGTATACAGAAAACAAAACAATACAATCAATAAGGAGGTTTTTCACAGAGAAAGCCTGCCCCCTATTTTTGCTTACTGCATATCTAAGGAAAACGACTTTTGGCACCTTCAAGATGATACAGCATTTATGAAGCAATTAAATACAAAAAAAGTTTTTAAAGATGAATATCATTCAAATTACTTCACAATGATTCCCTTGAAAGAAAATGGAAACACTTGGGGAGCTATAGCATTTACTGAGTACTCTACTGCAATAGCTAAAGACGAGTTCAAAACAAGAGAGATTAAGAATCACCTTGATATCTTTATTAGAATTTATACTCAAAAAAGAAATGAATATATAAATTTT
>CAJXHA010000097.1 GCA_913053615.1 uncultured Bacteriovoracaceae bacterium
TTACTTATAATCAAAATAGAAACTCTCTTACCATTCTTAATGGATATAAAGATATGGAGTTTATGGAATTAGCAATTCTAGGAACTCAAGTAGGTCACAACCTTGTGGTTGTTATTGAAAAACTGAGTGAGGCCAATCTGCTTATTGAGGCCTATAAGAAATTTGGTGTCTGCCCTATTATTGGTGTGAGGGCCAAACTTAGTTCTAAGAGTTCAGGCAAGTGGTCTGAATCAAGTGGTGAGAATGCGAAGTTTGGTTTAACTATTTCTGAAATTCTACAATTAAAAGAATTACTTATTGAAAATGGTCTTATTGATCACTTAAATTTATTTCACTTTCACGTGGGATCACAGATTCCAGATATTAGAACCATCAAAGACTGCATTACTGAAGGTGCTCGCATCTACAGTGAGCTAGTTAAAATAGATGTTCCACTTAAGTACTTTGACGTTGGTGGTGGAGTTGGTATTAATTACGATGGAACTCGCTCTAATTGTTCAAGCTCAATTAATTACTCCCTAAAAGATTATGTGGGAGATGTGGTCTATATTCTAAAAGATACATGTCAGGAAGCTGGTGTGAAGGAGCCACATATTGTTAATGAAGCAGGTCGTGTTATCACCGCACACCATTCATGTGTGATTACCAATGTTTTTGGTTCCATCAAAATGCTTAGCGAAAAGCTTGTGCAATTTGAACTCAATGAAGACGATCCCCTTTTACTGCGCAATATGAAACTGCTTTTACGTGATCTGAATTATTCAAATTATCAAGATGTTTATAATGATGCTGCTGTTATTAAAGATGAAGCTATTTATGCTTTTAAGCTTGGTGTACTTTCTCTTACTCAAAGAGCATTAATTGAAGATATTTATTCTACTCTTTGTCAGAAAATTATTCAGATGACTGAGAATGATAAATATGTTCCAGTGGAAATTAAAAAACTAAAAAGTGAATACTCTGAAAAATACCTTTGTAACTTTTCAGTATTTCAATCCACACCAGATTCATGGGCCATTAATCAAATTTTACCAGTGGTTCCTATTAAGCGCTTAAATGAAAAGCCAACTCAACCATGTACACTTGCAGATATTACTTGTGATAGCGATGGAAAAATAAATAAGTTCATTGGACCTAATGGACATTCAAGTTCTATTTTACTCCACGACCTTAAACCAAATGAGAGCTACCCTATTGGTATTTTCTTAACTGGTGCTTATCAAGACGTTATGGGTGATATGCATAATCTTTTTGGAAGACTTAATGAAGTACATGTTTTCTTAGATGAAGAAGATCCAAATGGCTTTTACATTGAAGAGGTTATCTTTGGACATAATAGTGCTGAGGTCCTAAGCATTATGCAATACAACCCAAAAGAAATGTGTAAGACCATGAAAACGCAAATTGATAAGCTCGTTCGTGAAGGTAAGCTTAAGCCTAGAGTTGGTGTTGAACTAACTGATGCTTTTGAATCAAGCATGCACAATTACACTTATCTAAATAGAGAATAATTCTAATCAATACGTTTACAATCAGTTTGAAATTCTTTGGCATAACCAAGATAAGACTTATAGTGATTGGTCACATTGTGAATTTCTTCAGGAGTTAGCTCTCTAACCACCTTCGCTGGATTACCCATAATCATTGAGTGTTTTGGAAATTTTTTACGCGGAGGCACTAAGCTTCCACCGGCCACAATAGAGCCCTCGCCAATAATAGCATCATCCAATACCACTGCACCCATGCCTATTAGACAGCCATCACCAATTTCACAACCATGAAGTGTCACACTATGACCGATACTTACGTTTTTACCAATAATAAGGTCACTTACCTCTGTTACATGTAACATGGAGAGGTCTTGCACATTGGTATTTTCGCCTATGATAATTTTATTTACATCTCCTCTAATAACCGTATTAAACCAAATATTTGCATTCTCACCTAAGCTACAATTGCCAATCACTTGAGCACTATCTGAGATATAATTTGAATTATTTGTTTTAGGGGTAAAGTCTTTAAATTGATATATTGCCATTGTGAGGGAACCTTTATTTACAAATCTAATGAATTTAATTTATATACAATTATGCAAATAATATTAGCGAGTTCATCACCATATCGAAAAGAATTATTATCCAAATTAGGGATAAGCTTTGACACATATTCCCCTGAGGTGGATGAAGATCCTATCAAGCATGACCCTAAGTTCAGCATAGAAGAAAAAGCAATTAAATTATCAGTACTTAAGGCAAAAGCTGTTCAGGATCAATATCCAAATTCTCTAATTATTGGCAGTGACCAGATTTGCCACCTAAATGGGGAGATTCTCTCCAAGTCTGGCAGCTTAGCGAAATCAGAGGAAATTTTAAAAAAACTTAGTGGCAAGACTCATGAGCTAGTTACCGCATATGCTATAATACATACCAACCAGGTTCTAACGCATTGTGAGGTAACTAGTCTAAAAATGAGGAATTTAAGTAGCTTACAGGTTAAGAATTACTTAAGACTTGATAATCCCATTGACTGTGCCGGCTCATATAAATTAGAACTAAATGGTATAGGTTTATTTGAAAAAATTGAGACAAAGGATCATACCGCCATTGTTGGACTTCCTCTGATTCAATTAGGAAATGACCTAGCAAGATTGAACATTGAAATACCAGGGACTAAAGCTTAGGGAGCCTAAGAGTGGAAGAGAAGAAAAAACTGTGGATTATTGAGGATATGATTGATTTACACCCAGTCTATCTATCTATTTTTGAAGAAACGAATTACGAAGTTAAATTTTCAGATTGCTTTAATGATTTTAGAGAGTCTTATAATAATGAAAAGGATAATTTTAATCTAATTATCGCAGACATCTTCCTTCCGGAAGGACACTTCTTTAAATTACTAAATGAAAGTGACCTTACTCTTTCAACACCATTTTTAGTGATCTCAGGTAGTGATGATATTGAGAGCTTTAGAAATGCTTTCCAAGCAGGAGCTATTGACTATATTTTAAAGCCTTTTAATCACAATGAAATTAAATCTAAAGTTGAAAGACATATTTTTCAAATTGAAGAAAAGAATATTGAAAACTTTAAGTCCCTAGAGGCCTTAAACTTAGATCTTAGTAAGTTTACTAATAAAGAAGTTAAGATCATTGAAAGTTTTAATATTAAACAAGATAAAACACTTCACAGAAATGATATCGTAAAGATTATTTGGAAGAATATTGCAATTCATCCCAATACATTAGATGTGCATATCTATAATTTAAGAAAGAAGCTTAAGCCTTATAATTATGGAATTAAGGCGATTGGAAATGGACTTTTCTGCTTTGTGGATCTCTAAGTCACTACTAGCTTGTATAACGCTTTTAAATTTCAATTTACTTTGCACCCCTCTTAAGGCAGCTGAGACTGATGATATTAAGTCCATTATGGCCTTATTTCCTTTTAATCAGTCTAAGGCCCAGTCTATCAAAACTAAGGGTTGTAAGCTCAATGAGGCCAAATGGGCCGCTTTAATAATTACCCATGAAGCATTTCAAGAAAGTATTAAATATGGCCCAGAATGCGATATCCAGGGCTCATTTACGGTAAAATATAATGAGTACTTTCCCCTATCTCTAAAGATTCAAAAAAATGAGTTAAAAAGCTTTGTGGGAAAAATGCATATTAATATTGAATTCAAAGAAAGCCCCTATCTTATTTTGCAATTAGATGATTCAAAACTTAGTTCTGATAAAAAGAGCTTAGAGTTTAAATTAAAACAAGAATTTCAAATCGATCCATTTTCTGAAGAGCCGATTAAAAAGAATTTAGGCACAGTGATCTCGATAAAAAAAGATGGAAAATATATAACAAAAAAAATGGCCCCTTAAAGAGGCCATTTATATTTAGTTTGCATCTAATAAGTTTTTCAATTTCGCCTTCTTCTTATCACTAAGTTCTGGCTTTTCAATATCAATATCAGCACCTGTGCTCTCTCGGATGGCACTGGACTTTAAGACCAAGATTCTAGATAAATTTCTCTTATAGGCCTTTGATACCACCCCAAAGAGTGAGTCATCTGGATCTGCTTGATAGAGAGATTCATCCTTTTTGGCACTTCTAAGTATATGCTCAAGATCTGTATTCGATAGTCCACCGTATCCACCATTCTTACCAGCTTCATCATCTTTATTGCTACTTGAGTAATCATCACTTGAACTACCTGATCCATATGAACCATATGAGCCTGAGCCAAAAGCAGATGAATTATTAGTATTAAAATTATAAGTTGGCGTGCTGGCCACATTATTTTTCTTTTCCTCACCCTTTTTATCATTCTGAGTGTCTTTAGAATTAAAGTCTGGTCCAAAGAGCGCACCACTAACATTACCTAAATTTTGGCGTCCAACATTAAGACTCATATTCTGGAGTGGTGAATTCACTTTATTAGCAAAATTAGCAATATTACGTTTTTTAATCTTACCACGCTTAGAATTTCCAAACTTCTCATCATATTCCTTACGCTTTTTAATATCGCTTGAGCGACGCTCAAATGCACGAGATGCCGTTTCAAATAAACCTCGACTTGATTCATCAAAGTCCTTACTCTTGGCCAGCTCTTTCATCTTAGCACTATATTGTTCCATACTAACGTTATTACTAAAACTAAGTCCTTCAAATTGAGCATAAACCTCATCTGGGTAACCTACGTTAAATGATTTATCTCCATCTTCAGAACCTGTTAGGGCAGCATACTCAGACTTTCTTCTATCCCAAGAAGCTTTATATAAAGAGTACGCTCCATGAGCTTCAAGAGAGCGTTTAAGAGCAATTGAGCCCACTAGCTTTAAGTTATATAAAATATTAGCAAAGTACGCTTCTTGACCAAGTAGTGGGTAACCTAGTTTATTATCAGCAGATAAGTGTGGCCAAATAAAGTGGACTTCATAAGCGTATTGAGCAAAGTCTTTAGCATCTTTTTCTTGTTCAAAGAGATAACCAAAACCAATTGCCTTAGGCTTTTCTTCCATATTTTCCATGGTCACACAGCGCTCACCCTTATACTTTCCAGCTAACTTTCTACACATTGCATATTTAACAATGGCCTTCTTAAAGAGCTTGGCCTTATCTTCAGTAAAGTACTCTGGAACCCATTGTCCTGATTTAATTGAGAAGTGCTTCATGACTTCTTTATCATTAACTGGGTCATAGCTAGTAAAGCTTGAACCTGCTTTCACACATGGAATCTTACTACCATCATAGTCTTTGTGATCTTCAGAACAGTGCTTTTTAGTACCTGGTTTGGTTGCCTTAAGGGCATCAATACCATTCCAATAGGCCTCTTCTAAAAGTTTAGCATATGACTTTCCATCAGCAGTTTCTTCAATTTTATAGTCTCCACTCTTGGCGGTAATTGGCATGACTGGATCAAGTAATGGATAATTTTGAAAGTCCATATCTTCAGAATACTTGTGATTAATTAAGTATACTGATCTCACACAACTTCCGTTAGTAGAGTGAACTTCACATCGCTTATTAGTACCTAGTACATCACTATCAATATGCTTATTATCAAACCATTCAGTACGATAACGACGGTGATAATACTTGGCCTTATAAATAGGAACACCTAGGATTTTATAAGTGGTTTTATTATCAAATTTTTCATCAATAATTTTAGGTGCAGTAGGCCCTTTTTCAAATAAGGAAGCTAAAACCCCACCAATCATAAAGCCCGCAATACCAGAACCAATTGCCGCGGCCACTAACCAAACACCTGCTAATGGTAAGAAAGCCACAGCTGCAATTACGGCAACAATAGCAAGTACGATGGCAATCCATCCCGCCATTCTTCTTACACCATACTTATATAAAGGTTCTAAATAGGCCTTTCCTTCACGGTTATAATAGTGACCATCATTATTAATCCAATCATAAGTTTGGATAAAGTCTGTTAAGTTTTGTAATTCTTCTTCTAGATCTGAATTGTCTTTAAAACGATCCATTTGAACTTCACGTTTTAAACCAAGCCATTCTACAATAAGCTTTTCATGAGAAAGACCAATAGATCCTCTATCTGCTTCAGTTACTTTCTTATCACTTTCACTATCAATTTGAGCAGTCGTAGAGTTATCTACTTTTTCTTTGGCCAGACCATCACCACCTGAACCAACTTCAGCTTCTCTTAGATTATCTTCTTGTGCGTAGTTGATATCTCCATCACAGTATTCCTTAAAATATTCTTTTTTATCAATAATATTTGTACCTGCAATAGAGTTCACAACGATGGTATTATTTTTAAATTTCCAATTATTATTTGGACCAAAAATGGCAAGACACTTACATGACATTTTTTGATCTAATTCTTGAAAAGACTTAATTAATTCAAAACGGTGCTCACGTAATTTTAGAGCAACCTTTTGTGCTCTTTCATAAATAGACTCTCCACCTTCTGTAATATAATCAACAGTTCCTTTACCTGAATAAACTGCTTCAAAGGCACGAAGTGTGATCTCAGCATTTCTCTCCATATTCGAAGCTGATCTCCAAGAGTCATTAAATGAATTAAACTCACACTCTTTTACATCAGAAAAAGTTTTTGAAGTAATGGCCGGAACATCATAGAGATTAGCATAGTCATTTCTTGTAAGTTGACCACCACCATCACAGTTTTGACCATTTCCAATAGTTTGATTATCACCTTTTGCCTTACGATTTTCTTCTAAGTAACGAATCTTTTCACGATCACATTGAGCGAACATATCTTGACGACCTTCACCATCAATGGCATTGGCGTTCTTCATACACTCTTCCCAATTTCCTCTTTGCTCTTTAGTTAGACCATCACTTCCATAGCCTAAACACTCTTGTCCATTGGCTGAACCTGAGCTCATACTTCCATCATTCATATTATATGTTGGAGTCGATTGAGCGTGAGCATTACCAATTGGGTTTAAATAACTTATTAAATCCAGTACCACTTCAATTGCAGTTTTCGTTCTTGGCTTTTTTTGCATTCTCTGTGGTTCACACTTTACATTAGTTGGCAGAGTAAATGGTGGCAGCGTAGTTACACATTTTAATTTACCAGTTGAATCTTTAATTGGATAAAGACCAGGACAACATGTATCCCCTGTTTCTAAATAATCACCACGAGCAGTACAAATAGAACAAACTGCTTTATACTCACACTTTCCATTAACACAATTATCTGATGAACAATCTTCATTGGTAGAACAACTTGCTCCTTCACGAGCAAAGTCTTGCATCCCACTTGAACTATGATTAACTGGTAAACAAGTTGTGGTCTTACACCCTTCAATATAATCTGGGTTAAGACTTCCATCACTTAATCTCTCAGGTGCACATTGCTCACAGTATGGATGAATCTTAGGACACTCTTGTCCTTCTAGATTAGGAATATAACAACTCTTTTCAATATCACATGTTCCAGCTGTTCCCTCGTCATTCATGATACAGTTCTTAGAACAACAATCACTGTGTTCAGTACAAGAATTACCTTGTAATTTACACTGACTATCTGGCTGGTAACCAATAATAGGTAATTTATAATTATCATAGATAGTTGTATTATCCACACAACACTGACCAGCAGAGGCCATCTCAGGTTGTTCACCTGAACGATAATCAAAAGCTTTAATACATGATGGAGTTGATAAACCAGCAATAAGAGTGCTCAATGCACTCTTTCCATTCCCACAAGCTTCCTTAATATGTTTTTTCTTTCCCCTTGTACTCTTTTTCCAAAAGTTCATTGAGTCTAATTGTGGTAAGCGAGAAACCGCCGTATTATAGCCATCAAGACTGATGGCACCGGTAATATAAAGATTATTAATTATTGATTTAAAAGTAGGTTTCATACCCCCCATGCTAAGAGTACACTTTCCATTACAAGTATCAGCACGATAGGCCTGTGCCTGACTACACGCTTGCTCCATAATATTATCTTTTACAGAGTTAAGGGTAATGAGTTCTCTAGCGTAGGTTGAAGTACCGTATATGCTTAAAATAAGCATCATTAGTAGTGACTTCATACAAAACCTCCAAGTTACCATAATTATACTTTAGGGTAACAAATTTTTGTTAAGGGTTTTAACAACTCGTTGTTTTTATGTGTATAATATCGGAAAGTGCTGCCAATTAATTGAGTTATTAAGGAGATATTAAGATGAGTTCATGTCCATGTGGATCACAAATTGAGTATTCTGAGTGTTGTGCTCAGCTTCACCAAGGCAATAAAACAGCTGAAAAAGCGGTGGAATTGATGAAGGCCCGCTATAGTGCCTTTGTAAAAGAGGAAATAGATTTTATTGACTCTACCCATGTTCCAGGAACTGTGGACTTTAATCGCGACGAAGCAGCCGAGTGGGCCAAGAACTCAATTTGGAAAAAGCTTGAAATCGTAAAAACTGAAAATGGGGAGCCTAGTGATGATAATGGAATTGTTGAATTTAAGGCATTCTATGATGATCAAAAAGGTAATCAATATATCCACCACGAAATAGCTAAGTTTAAAAAAATGGATGGTAAATGGTTTTATGAAGACGGAGAAATTCCAGACACGACCCCATTTACTCGTGCGACTCCAAAAGTAGGTCGAAATGAGCCATGCCCATGTGGCAGCGGCAAGAAATTTAAAAAGTGTTGCGGGGCCTAATTTGTCTAAAATTTGGGGAGATGAAAAATCTCAAACCTTTCATAATTTAGGTCCAGATGACATCCTCAATTCTGTTGAAGAACTTGGATATAAAACCACTGGACGAGTATTACAATTAAACTCCATGGAAAATCGTGTCTATGAAGTTGAGGTTGATCTCGATACACCGAGTGATAATCCAAGTGATTCATTTTTAATCATTAAGTTTTATCGTCCAGGGCGCTGGAATAAAGAGCAAATCTTAGAAGAACATGAATTTTTATTTGATCTCAATGAAAATGATATCGATGCCATCGCACCTCATAAGTACCAAGAAAAATCTTTATTTGAATATAAGAATCTCTATTATTGCCTCTTTCCCAAAAGAGCAGGACGAGCAGTTGATGAATGGACTGAAGAGCTGGTTCCCATTATGGGCCGCATGCTAGCGAGGCTGCATAATATTGGTGCTCAAAAGAAAGCTCAACATCGTTTAAATCTTGATATCGATACCTTTGGGGTAAAGAATCTAGAATACATTTTAAGTTCTAATTATCTACCAAAAGAGTACATAGAAAATTATAAAACTACTTGTGAGATGATCTTTAAATTGGCGAGCCCTCTATTTGAAAATATCAGTGTGCAAAGAGTGCACGGTGATTGTCATCACGGCAATGTGCTCAGAAGAGATTTAGTTCCCTTTCTCATCGATTTTGATGATATGAGTATCGCACCAAGAGTACAGGATATTTGGATGATCACTCCAGGAAGAGATCAGTACTCCATGGAATTAAGAGACAAGCTCTTAGATGCCTATCTAGAAATGAGTGATTTTAATTTTAAAGAATTAAAGCTAATTGAAAGCTTAAGAGCATTGCGCATGATTCACTTCTCGAGTTGGATTGCCCATCGTTTTGAAGATGAGTCCTTTAAAAGGGCCTTTCCTACTTATGGCACTCATCAATACTGGGAAAAAGAAATCTATGATCTTAAAGAACAAATTGGCTTTATCCAAGATGATGTTGAATCCCTAAACCAATACCCTTATTAAAATGAATACAGCTCTTTTTCATACATTTAAAAATATTGATTGGTTTATTTTCTTTCTTATTTTAGTTTTTACTATTGCCATGGTTTTTATTAATGAATGGCGCCATAAGGATGAAGACTCAATCATTGATATGCTCTTAATGGGAAGAAAGCTCACCCTCTTTCCTTTTATCGCAACACTCGTTGCCACTTGGTATGGTGGAATTTTTGGTACCGCCCAAATCGCTTTTGATACTGGGATTTATAATTTTCTCACTCAGGGTGTATTTTGGTATTTTACTTACTTTATATTTGCCAAATTTCTCTTACCCAAGATTAAAAACCAAAAGGCCATGACATTACCAGAAATGGTAGGACAGATGATTGGGCCTAAGTCTCAAAAAATAAGTGCACTCTTTAATATATTAAATCTCATTCCCATTGCCTATTCCATTAGTCTTGGTCTCTTAGTGCAAATGCTCTTTGATATTCCTTTTCCCCTAGCGGTACTCTTAGGTGTTGCCATAGTAGCACTTTATAGTGCTAGTGGTGGACTGCGCTCAGTTGTCATTAGTGATTGCATCCAATTTCTAGTGATGTTCAGTGCGGTGGTGATTCTCTTTTTTTACTGTGTGCTAAGTTTTGGTTTTAAGCCACTCACTACCCTTGAGCCACATTATTTTCACCCCCTTGGAAAGTATAGTTTAACTGAGGTAATGGTATGGGGCTTTATTGCGCTATCAACTCTTGTGGATCCAAATTTTTATCAACGCTCTTTTGCGGCCATAGATACTAAGACGGCCAAAGTGGGAATTTATTTTTCTATAGTGATTTGGATGATTTTTGATATTAGTCTTACTTTTGGGGCAATGTATGCCAAGGCCTTATTACCTACTGCAAGTGTGGATTATGGCTATTTTGAATTTGCCTTCACTATTTTACCCCAAGGAATGAAGGGCTTTTTTCTCGCTGGTATTGTGGCCACTATTATGTCCACGCTAGATTCATATCTCTTTTTATCATCTACCACTATCGTTTATGATCTTATGCCAAAGTACAAAGAAACTAAGTTTGCCTATGTGCTTTCCTTTATTCTTATTGCGGCCTTCTCCGTTTTCTTGGCACTCAGTTTTGATGGAAATATCAAAGCAGTCTGGAAGGCCATGGGAAGTTTATCAAGTGCAGCACTCTTAGTGCCTTTGATTTCAAATATTTTTA
>CAJXHA010000098.1 GCA_913053615.1 uncultured Bacteriovoracaceae bacterium
TAGAGAAAAGAAAAATAAAAAGTATATTAAGGCCTGGAAAGCAGGAATGACCGGTTATCCATTAATTGATGCTGCGATGAGGTGTGTTGCAGAAACGGGATACCTTAATTTTCGTCTGCGCTCAACAGTTGTCTCATTTTTAACTCACTTATTATGGCAGCCATGGCAAGCAGGAGTAGGGCACTTGGCAAGGCAATTTCTCGATTACGAACCTGGGATTCATTTTGCTCAATTTCAAATGCAAGCAGGGACTACAGGAATTAATACTATAAGAATTTATAATCCTATTAAGCAGTCCAAAGAAAAAGATCAAGAGGGTGTCTTTATAAAACGCTGGGTTCCTGAATTAAAAAATATCCCCAAGGAATTTATACATGAACCATGGAAAATGACAGAGATGGATCAATTAATGTATGAGTTTAAGTTGGGCCGTGATTACCCTAAGCCAATAATTGACTTTGAAAAAGAACATAAAAATGCACGTGAAAAATTGTGGAAGATAAAAAACTCAGATAAGAATAAATACCATGCAAAGAGGATACTCAAAAAACATGCGGCAAAAAATAGAAGAGAAAGCTGATTTCTGTTTGATTAAAAAATGTTTTCGCTTAGATAATAATCAATTGATTAATTTAAGTGATCACTTTCTTTTATTAGAAGATCTTGGTGAGTTTAAGGGATGTCCGCTAAGAGAGCTAAATGAATCGGTGTATCAGAATCACTATAAAAGTGAAGTCTATAAATTTAAAGAATCATTAATTCAAATAGGAAAGAGTGTTCAAGTTCTTAGCAGCATTGAAGACTTACTCGATCTCGTTAAAAATAAAAAGCTAATAACTGATAAGGTGCTTGGCCCTTATGAAGAAGAAATTGATTATAGGCTTAGTAAGGTCTCAGAATTAAAAAGTATAAGAGATTTGAACTATCTTTTAAATGATGAAGATAAGGTCTTAGAAGTATTTAAAGCTAAAATGGGTTTTTCAGCTTTTAGAAAGAAATTTGAGAAGCTTGCTCTAAGTAGAAATAATCACAGTGAATTATATTCAAATACTAATCTAGCACTACAAAGTTACTTAAATTATCTTGATATAAAAGCACCACTTACATACTTTGAAACTAGAAATAAAATGATTGGTGTTCATTATTCAACTAAGCTTTCTGATAAATTAAATCTCGGACAGCTTTCTCCTCAAACAATTCTCTATTTCTTAGAGGACTTTGAAGCAAAACATGGGGCGAATAAATCAACATATTGGATTAAGTTTGAGCTCTTGTGGAGAGAATACTTTTATTGGCTTTATCAGTATCATGGTGAAGAATTTTTCCAATCAAATGGTCTTAATGGAGGAGAATTTGAGATAAGTAAAATCTCTCATAATGATTATTTATCACAACTAAATAAGCATCCACTTATCAAGGCCATGCATAATGAATTAGTACAGACGGGCTTTTTAAGTAATAGGGCAAGGCAGATTTATGTAAGCTACCTTGTGCATGAAACTGAGCTGGATTGGAGATATGGCGCATGGTTTTTCCAAACATACCTAAAAGACTATGATCTTTATTCTAATTGGGGAAATTGGCTATATGGTTCAGGTTATGGAACAGATGCTAGAGGGCCTCGTTATTTTAAGATTTCTAAGCAATTAGCTCAGTATGATAAGGACTTTGAGTATATTCCGTATTGGTTAGGATTAGAAAAAAAAGAATCTCAAAGCATAAGTAAATCTTTGTCTAATTAGTGTTTAGTTTTGTCTATGTCCTTGAATTTAAGAAAAAGTTATTATGAAGCATGAAAAAGCTTAGCGAATTAAGAGTGGATTACTCAATGAAAGAAAACTTTAACCTAGAGGCCAGTCCTCAAAACCCTATGGATTTATTTAAAGACTGGTTTAGTGAAGCACGAGAAAAAATAGACAAAGATGCTAATGCTATGGCCTTAGGGACAATTGATAAGAATGGATTTCCTCGTACGCGCTTTGTCTTATTAAAAGAGATCCATGAAAATGGATTCATATTTTATACCAATTATACATCACAAAAAGGCCAGGACATTGAAGATTGTAATAAAGTTTCTTTAACCTTTCTTTGGAAAGACCTGGAAAAACAAGTGCGAATCGTAGGTGCGGCCTATAAAGTCGATCGTGAAAAGTCTAAGGAATACTTTCACTCACGTCCAAGAGAATCACAAATAGCAGCTTATGTAAGTGCACAGTCTAGCCCTCTTGAAAGTAAGGACGTACTTAAAGAAAGGTTTGAAATGGCCACTCAACAATTTATGGATCAAGAAATACCATATCCTGCATTCTGGGGAGGCTATTTAGTAGAACCAATAGAAATTGAATTCTGGCAAGGCCGAGAGAGTAGGATGCATGATCGAATCGTATATACTAAGAAATATTCTGAATGGATTAAGACTTTATTGCAGCCTTAATTATTTTTAAGCTGTGTTGTTTTAACTTCACTTGTTTGCATTAATTGATTTTTATTCTTATATAAAATAAAAGTTCCCATAATAATTAGAAAAACTGCAAAGCCCTTGCGCAAACTGTCTGCCTTGATCTTTTTAACTAGTGCAGCTCCAATGAATATACCTACTATAGAAAAGGCACTGAATTGTATTAAAAAGAGCCAAGGAACTTCGATATAATTTAAATAGCCTAAAAAACCAGAGAGAGAGTTAATGGCAATAATTAAAAGGGATGTTCCCACTGCCTTTTTCATTTCCAGTCCTGCCAGGATAACGAGGGTAGGGACAATAAGAAAACCTCCCCCTACACCAATAATACCTGTCATGATTCCCAGTACAATGGCAACTGGAATGATAAGACTAGCTTTTATATCTTCGCTATTAGACTTTAGATTTTCACGGCCTTTAAACATAAAGATAGCGGCCAAAATCATTATGATGGCAAAGATAATTAATTGAATTTGTGCGGGGATAAATTGTGCTAAATAAGTTCCAAGAAATGTCCCTCCGATTGCAAAGGGGATAAAAAGCAGTGATACCTTCTTATTAATATTTCCATCTTTTAAATGTTTATATAGGCCAAAGAGGCTAGTGATACCAACGATGGCAAGACTTAGTGCAATTGAATCTTTAGGGGACATTTTCACGATATAAATAAGAACTGGTACGGTTAAAATAGAACCACCGCCACCTAGTAAACCTAAACTTAATCCAATTAATACTGCAAAAATAAATCCCATAGATTTCTCCCTAAATTAAGTCTATCGCTTTTCTTGATTGTGTACTCTGATTTAGCTCAAGTTTTAGAAATCTTCATTAGTAAGATTTAAAAGCCCTTCAGTATTATTTAGTGAAAAGTCTCGGCCTTGCTTTTGGATAAGATTCATCTTTTCTAATTTAGTAAGTGTTCTGGTGACTGTTTCATTGGTACAGACTGCAAACTCAGCAATTTCTTGACGAGTCCAAACCTGGTCAGGGTATTTATTTTTTAAATAAACAATTGATTCCACCACTCTAAGGTAAGAAGACTTATCATTTAAATCTGAAATACGTAGCTCACTAACTCTAAGGTCTTTAGCAAGACTTTCTGTGATTGAGCGTAAGAGGGAATTATCTTTTTCAAGTAATTGATTAAACTCACTTGCACTTATTTGATAGAATTCTGTGTCTTGTAAGCATACCGCATTTGCGTGATAGTTCTCATAGGCCAAGAGCGAGCGATGACCTAGAATTTGAGTTTTGCCAAATACCCTTAAGAAAGTCTCTTTACCATTCTCACTAATATGAAATAATCCAACAAGACCATCTTTAATGATATATAAAGAGCGGGGAGCTTCATCAGCTCGATAAATTGTTTCACCTTTTTTATGTGTTACTACGTGAAAGTCAATCAAGTGTTTTTCAAGTGCATTATAAAATGTCATTCCAGGGCCTTCTTAAATTTCTGATTAATATCAGTTTTATGAAAATTCCCTGAAATGACAATATATAACTATAAAATTAAGCCTTACCTTTTAACATCCCATGCCAATAAAGTTTTGGAAGCCCATAAACTTTAAGCATATACATACTAAAACGCTCTTGTGCTTGATCAAATGGGAATGACTCTACTGGATTACCATCATAATCAAACTCTGCAATAATACACGTTCCATAGCCAGTGACTAATGGACATGACGCGTAACCATCATACTTCGCGATTAATGATTTACCATCTAAAAAGCTTACAATATTTTGCACTGTGACTGGAGCTTGCTTTCTAATGGCCGCACCAGTTCTAGAAGTGGGAAGTGAGCTACAGTCACCAAGACTGAAAACGTTCTTAAATTTAGTATGCTGAGTTGTATACTTATCAACATCTACCCAGCCACCTTCATTTGCAAGGGGACTCTTAGCAATAAAATCTGGTGAACTCATTGGAGGAACAACGTGGATAAAGTCATATTCTTTTTCCACACGAGTGCCTTTGTGATCAAAAATAGCAATTTTTTTCTCACCATCTATTTCGATAAGATTGTGCTCATAACTTGGTTTTAAATCTTTGCGCTCTAATACCTTTTCAAGTGCTGCTTTATACTTTGGAACACCAAAGATTCCTGGTCCAGCTAAATTGAAATCTAATTCAACTTGATCTCTAATGCCTTGCTTTCTAAAATAATCTTCCGCCATATAATAAATTTTTTGAGGAGCACCTGCACATTTAATTGGCATCGCAGGTTGAGTAAATAGGGCCTTACCTGATTTCATTGCCTTTAAGAATTCCCAAGTTTTTTCTACGGTATCATAACTATAATTAGAACAAACACCATCTTTACCCATAGCTTCTGGGAGACCTTTGATGGCACCCCAGTTAATTTGAATTCCGGCCCCAACAACTAAAATGTCATAAGAAACTTTGTCTCCATTATCTAGCGTAAGAAAATTGGCCTCAGGTTCAAAAGTACTTACTTTTTGTTTTATCCATTCTACACCACTTGGAATCACATCTTTTTGTTCTCTCGCACTTTCTTCTTTAGGAAAAACACCAGCACCCACTAATGTCCATAGGGGCTGATAAAAATGCTTGGTGCTAGGATCAATAATCGCAATATCCCATTCCTTATCTGGGAAATCACCTTTTAATCTGGCAGCTACTGAAACACCAGCAGTTCCTGCACCGACAATAACAACTTGATACTTATCTTTATAGTTTGACATATATTCTCCTTACTTATTATTTTTTAATTTACGCCCAAAATGAGTGGCAAGATTTAGTGCAAAACCTATACTTCTTTGAATGTCTTTATTAAAAAGAGCGGCAAATATTTTAAATGGTCCGACATTACGTTTTGAAGCATGGCTAATGGCCAATGAGTGTCCTAGTGTTCCAACAACTTCAATTGATTTCTTGTCTAAAATTCCAGAACTTAATAATTGATCAAGAGCACCGCTTTCCATTAAGTGAATGATTTCAAGACTAAAACGTTTTAAATTCTCGCTAAAGTCTTCAAAATTTACACCACTTTGAGTTGCTTTAAACATGATCTCATCTGTAGAGTCTGCAAGAATACAAATTACATCTTCAATATCTTTTAGTTTTTCAATAAGTGGTGCAAGCTTGTGCATACTCTTTGTTAATGAATCTATGGACTCGATGGTTTCTCTTTGAGAAAGCGTGTTTAAAAGATTTTTTACACTCTCTATTTTGTCTAAGTTTTTTAAGCCATTCTCAGTATGGGGATTAAATGACTCATCAATAGTGTCTACTAAGATATTTACTTCATTAGGTAGGGGCATTGCCTCTAATGACTTCTTAGGTTCTAATTGCTTTTCAATGCGATCTAGTCTTTGATCAATCTTTTTTAAAAGATCACTTAAATCTGTATTATCCATGTCTACCTCTTTTTATTAATTTAATTATAGAAAAAGAAAAAGGTATCAAAGCTGATTAAAATCAGCTTTTTGAATAAAACTATATTCTTAAGTAGATTTTTAAGTATTTAATCAATAAAAAATCAAAGTAAGTGAGTAGTAACCTGTTTTATATCAGAGATTGTCTTCAAGGCCAGGAGTAGGATGTAGTTAACAAGGAGTTAAATATGGAAATTAAACATTACTTTCATCCATCAACTTTTACATTAACTTATCTCGTTTATGATAAGAATTCAAAAGATGCAGTTCTTATTGATAGTGTAATCGATTATGATCCAAAGGCATCTTTAATACAATTCACCAGTGCAGACCTGATGATTAGAGATATCGAAGAGCTAGGCTTAAACTTAGTTTATCTTTTAGAGACTCATGCTCATGCAGATCATTTAAGTGGAATTGGTTATTTAAAAGAGCATTTTCCCAATGTAAAAACTGCCATTAGCCATAAGATTAAAGACGTGCAAAATGTTTTTAGTGATGTTTTTAAATTAGATAAAGCAAATGATGGCTCTCAGTTTGATCTTCTTTTAGAAGACAATCAAGTTTTAAAAGTTGGAGACATGTCGATAACTGCTATTGCAACTCCAGGTCACACTCCAGCTTGTATGACATTTGTAATTAATGATAAAGCAGCTTTCACGGGAGATCTTTTATTTAATCCTGATTATGGTACAGGTCGTTGTGATTTTCCTGCAGGTTCATCTAATGATATGTATGAATCAATTCAAAAGGTTTATGCACTTAATGAAGATATAGAAATTTATCCAGGGCATGACTATATGCCAGGAGGAAGAATCGTTCAGGCACATGCAAGCTTAAAAGAGCATAAAGATGCAAATGTGCAAATTACGAGTTCAACTTCAAAAGAAGAGTTTACTAGTTTTCGTGATAAGCGAGATGCTGGTCTTGCAGCACCTAATCTTCTATTACAAAGTGTTCAGTTTAATGCTTGGGGAGCACAGGAGTTAAATGCCAAGGCACCAATGTTAAATATACCTCTTAGAATTAAAAGAGATTAAAACCAATAACGGAGACCGAGCTCTAACTCTCTGAGGATAAAATTACTATCAACGATATTTTTATCTTCAACGGAGTGAATGTTTAGGTCTCCGAATAAATCCCACTCATGGTCTAGCCAATCAAAGCGATGCTTATATCCAAGGCCATAACTTAAAGTAGTATTATCCGATTCATAATCAACCGCACCACCTTTTGTTTCACCAACAGAATTATTAACAGCTATTCCCAACTTAAATGAAAACCATCCAATAAAAAGTCGAAAGCCTATATTAAAATATTTATTCGTAATGCTTAGCTCGTTGGAATTACCATCTATTCGATAAACCTTATAGCTTATTTCAGGTGCAAAACTATTTAGTAAATAGCCATATTGCAAAGAATAACCCATACCTGAGTTTCTATAGTTTTCGACACTATTATCCTTACTTGAGGGTTGAACGGTAATATCAAATGTGGTGAGCCCCACATAATGCCTTGCAAAGCAGATGTTTGAAATAAGGAGTAATGTGAAAATAAGTTTCATGAACAGATTATTTACCAATTCAAGAAACTAATCAAATACTTCTTTAATTTAAAAGTGGAGTGTCAGCAATATTCACTAATTGAAATGAGTTTTTCATAATCCACTTATCGTCTTGAGTAAGAATTGCCTCAAACTCAAATAGATTATCAAGTTTCTCCACTAGTTTTACATTTATTTGAATAGCTTTATCAGGTTTTGCAAAATTCTTATATCTTGCCCAATTTACTTTCTTTAAAACACCTAGAGCATATCCCTTAGTTTGTTCTGAGTGGTAATTTTCAATAGGAGAGTGCATCTTAGTAATAAGTATGCCGGCCGTTTGGGTGCTCATCTCTTGCATCATAGCACCTGGAACAACATGAGCTCCTGGAAAGTGACCTTGTATATAATGCTCTTCTAACTTTGGTGTTTTTAAGGCACTAATTGAATTCTCAGTGAGGGAAGTCACTTTGTCTACCATTAAATATGGGGGACGATGATGCAGTGTTTTTAAGATATCATTTTTGTTTAAGATAATTTCCATGACGCTACAGTATTTGATTTAGTATAATGTGTCTTATGGAAGTTCTGGTACAAGGATTAGACATCACATTTCTCTTTCACTTCTACTGTACAGTTTTTATGACGGGACTGATTTGGACCATACAAATCGTTTATTATCCAAGCTTTGGTTTTGTTAAAGAGGATCGCTATCGAGAGTTTCAGCATTTTCACATGCGCAGAATTACTTATATTGTTGCCCCATTAATGCTGATTGAGCTCTTTACTGGAGCACTGGTTCTGTACAAAAACTATCAGCACTCTCTCTTTGTTACGAGTATTATTCTACTTGCACTTATTTGGTTAAATACTGCTTTTTTAAATGTCCCCATTCATAATAAGTTAATCTCAAAAGGAGATGAGGGACTATTTAAAAAACTAGTTCTAAGTAATTGGCCAAGGACTATTCTGTGGAGTATTCGCTCATTTATTTTGTCCTATGTCTACTTAACGAATTCTTTAAACTCTTGAGTTTTAAAATAACATCTTTGACTGGCATTAATCTTATGAAAGAAAATAAATTCGCATTTTGAATTTGAAATTTCATCCCAATCTTTTTGATTAAAAAGTGATTGATCACTAAGAGCTGGATGTAAAAATAAGAGCCATCTTTCTTTTAAATAAACAAGAATTGATTTTTGATTTGCAATGAAAACTTCTTTTAAATGAGCATCTTTAAAGTCTTGATTAAATACTTCGCATGGATACTTTATATCTTGAAACTCAGACTCACTAACAAGGCTCGCACCAAAGATATCAAAGATTTCTTTATTCATTGTGGTATAGTGGGGGATAAAGTCTATTTGCTTATAAACTCCACCGCGATTTTTAAAACTATTATAATAATCACTTAGATTTAGTGTTTTATGAATAAGTATATTTCCAAAAGATCTTTGTAGATAAAAACAAAATGTTCTTTCATCATATTGCTCATGAGCTATGCCAAAAATTCCTAATTCTCCTAGAGAGGGAAGAGATTCTTTTTTCTTAAAAAATTTAAAAACTAAATCCAAGACTGGCACCATATTGATTCACTTTCATATCTGATTCGATAAAATCATTTCTTTCAAATTTTAGCGCCATATTTGTATAAAACAATTTTATGATAATAGCTTTTTGATAGGCAAAGGTTGGAAATCGTTGTTCTCGTGCACTCCCCAGTGGTACTTTGAGTTTTAGTCCAACAGTTGTCTCTCTTCTATTTCCTGTATCAGTCCATAGTGGAAACTTTAAATAAGGAGATATTTGAATAAACATATCACTTCCAAAAGGGAGAAATTCTAATTCGGGATAGATTTGATTGCCTCGTAGGTTTTGAAAACCAAAGGCATCATCTTTTACCAACATAGTGGTATAAAAGTGTTCAAAAATTAATTTAATTTGAAAGTAATCACCCCAAGGAACTAAAAAACCTAGATTGGCATAACCAGTGAGGTAGGTGAATTGCTCACTTGAATCTTCTGGCTCATCAACTTGATAGCCAGTTACCTGGGCCCCACTAGTAAAATCAATATAGGGTGGTAATAAGAAGTATTGAAATATAAATTCTTGATAAGCAGATTTTTGAGTAATGTCTACATCCTCAAAGAGTATTGAGCTTTGTTCTTCTAGGTATTGTGTTGTTACTTTTCCTACATGATATTCAAAACGCCAGCGACTTGGAAGTTCGGCACTAAAGATTTGAGTTGAAAGAAATAGTAAAACGAGGATCCATTTCATTAAATAATTATACTTTTGAAAATCCTTATAATGTAGTCGGAAATAAATAGTAGTGGAGTGAATTGGTCAGGTCTAAGTACTTGATTTTTTTAGTATTTTTCGAGTTTATGCCGATGCTGTATTTCGGAAGACTAACCTTAAATCAAGGGTGATTTAAGTAACTAAAAATTCAGGGAGTGAAAAAGATGAGAACGATATTTGAAAATAAAATCGAGCTCACATTCACTAGGTGTCCAAAGAGAGTTGAAAGACTCTCAAAAGGAAGTTGCTGATAGCTCACTTAATCTTGCTAGTGGAAAGCGGATTAATAAGGCCAGCGATGATGCTGCAGGATTCTCGCAAGCTGCTAATAGCAATGCAGACCTACGCTCAAAAGGACAAGCCAATAGAAATGCCAATCAAGCGATAGGCATATTACAAGTTGGTGAGGGTGCAATTAACGTTATGGTTAATATGGTTACCCGTATGCGAGAACTAGCAGTTCAGTCTGCTAGTGATACTATTGGTAGCGGTGAGCGCTATAGTCTTAATCTTGAAGTGGATCGCATGAAGTCTGAAATTCATCGCATAAGTGAGTCTACCACTTATAATGGAATTAAGATTTTCAGTGGTGAAGAGCGTAAATTAGATTTTCAAATTGATAGTGGCAATGGCAAAAAAGATAAGATTCAATTGAACTTAAAGGATATGGCCCAATCACCATATGCTCTCGGTATTTTTGATGTAAGTGTTGATTCAAAACTCCATGCAAACCTTTCAATCTATAAACTTGATAGTGCTCTTAGTGAGCTTGAAAAATCACGAGCAAAACTAGGTAGTATTAATAATCGCATTACCTCAGTGATCGATAAGTTAAATACTGATCAGTACAATATTTCTACTTATAAATCTAAAATTGAAGATGCTGATATTGCTTATGAGAAATCGAGAAATATGAAAGCACAAATGCAGGCCAAGACTCAGAACTTTGTGGCAAGCTATGTGAACCTAGATCCAAACGCTGCTTTAAAATTATTATAAACTGGAACACTAGCGTGGTGGTAATAAAAGCACATTCGCTATCACAATTTACAAGTAGCTTCAGAATCTTCTTATCTTTTTAATAAGTTATAACAAGCTTTATAGTCACCAAGCTTGCATAAAAGCTCTTGATGCAAGGCTGCCCACACTGTCACTCAAAACAATTCATTAAAGATGGTC
>CAJXHA010000099.1 GCA_913053615.1 uncultured Bacteriovoracaceae bacterium
GGCCGGAGTCATTAATAATGAAGATGCACTTAAAAGTATTTTCAGTATTAAGGAAAGACCTTTCTTTGATCCTCTTATCGTGCATGTAAGCTCGATAAAAATGGCACAAAAATACACATCCAATTGGACTGAGAATGCAGAAAAATTGGCCCAACACTTTTGGCCGGGTCCTCTGACCTTGATTCTTGATAAAGGTGAACTCGTATCAAGTTTAATCACATCTGGCTTAGATAAAGTTGGACTAAGAATGCCAGACCATCCCCTCACGCTAGAACTCATTGAAAAACTGCAAACACCACTTGCAGCTCCTAGTGCAAATAAGTTTAAGAAAACCTCTCCTACTTGTGCTGAACATGTTAGTGATGAATTTGGAGAAGACTTTCCTATCTTAGATGGTGGTCAAACACAATTTGGAATTGAGTCCACTGTTGTAGGTGTTTTTGATGATCATATTAAAATTTATCGTCCAGGTGTAATAACAAAAGATGATTTACAAGATGTACTTGATATACCAGTAGAGCATGCTCCTTCTCCAGTAGCTCCAGGACAATTGAAACATCATTATATGCCAAATATACCAATTACTCTTACTACTAATCACAAATTAGACTTAACAGATTATCAAGATCATTATGTTTGGAAATTACCCGCGGACCCCGTATTAGTTGCACGTGAGCTTTACTCTCAATTTAGACAAGCGGCCAAGCAAGGTCACAAAGGAATTCTTATCATTTATCAAAATGACTTTCATCAAGATGAGAAATGGAAAGGTGTCTTAAATAGAATCAGTAAGGCCAAGACCTATGAAATTTGAAAGTTTCTAAAAATTTTCCCAATCACTCCAAAGTACTGAACAAAGAACATTGCAATACTAAAGATAATAAAGAATATAATTAGCTTTTTATTCACAGTCATCGTTTGATTAAATTCTTCTTTGCCCAAGTGACCCTTTATATTATGCTGGTCAAAAATTGCAACCACTCGGTCCACATCTTTTATAGTAAAGTAAAACTCTTCATCTATATCTCTTCTCTTTACCGACATTAAAAACTTAGGGTGAACAACTTTATACTCTTCAATATCTTTATAAGGAATACTGCGATTAAAAAATGGAAAGCCTCTATTAATAGTCATACCTGTTTCATAAAAATTAATTCCACGAACAAAGCTATAATAAATAGCTGGAAAAAAGATAGTTAAAATATAGGTAATAAAATCTTCTGGATACTTTACATGAAACTTAAAGATACCACTTAAACTAGCTTCAAAGCTCTTTTCAAATAAAGGATCTGTTAAAGTTTGAAAGGTTAAATTAACCAAGAGTAAAAGAGCAATACTTAAGTATATCCACTTAAATTGCTTGAGGGCTCCTGATTTATAAAGTCTTTTACCAAACATTAGTGAGGAATCTCCGGCGTAATATCTTGAACATATCGAAGCATATCAATCACCTCTCTAACACAACCTTCCCCACTATGATTAAATGTTACATAATCAACTGCTTCACAAATTTCGTGGCTTGCATTAGGAACAGTAGCAGAAAAGCCCGCACGTTTTAAAAGTGGTAGATCAAAGAACTCATCTCCCATATAGAGAAACTCTTCATCTTTTAATCCTTCTTTTGCTAAAATCTCATCAAGAGCTGCCCTCTTATCCTCTTTACCCATGTAAAGATAATCAACACCTAAGAGTTCAAATCTATTTTTTACTCCGACACTATCACCTCCAGTAATAATCCCGACTTTAAGACCAGCACGCATGAGGATTTTCATTCCATATCCATCATGAGTGTGAAAGAAGCGATTAAATCCTACTTCCTCTCCTGCCCAATAAATTTTTCCATCGGTGCAAATACCATCAACATCAAAAAGAGCAAGTTTAATTTTTGATAGTTTTTCTTCAAAGTTCTTAGATCTTTCTCTTAAATCAATTTTAGGCATTGAGTGCATCCTTTACTTTTAAAATTTTTGCCACAAGTTTTGGAACTTCTTGCATTTGTAATTGGCTAGTTGCATCTGAAAGAGCCTTGCTTGGGTTTGGATGTGCTTCCATAAAAAAGCCGTCTGCACCAGCTGCTGCTGCAGCCAGAGCTAAAGTCATAATTTGCTCTCTCTTACCATCAGTAGCTTTTCCAAGCCCACCTGGTTTTTGAACACTATGAGTAGCATCATGAATGGCGCGAACACCGAAGCTTTTCATAATTTCAAATGAAGCCATATCCACAACCATATTATTATACCCAAAGCTCGTTCCTCTCTCAGTTAAAAGGATTTTGTCTTTTGGTAGATAGTTTAAAGCTTTATCAACAATATTTTGGGCATCCCATGGTGCAAGAAATTGTCCCTTCTTTACTTTTAATTGCCCATCATATTTTTTACAGGCCTCGGCTCCCGCTAAAATCATATCTGTTTGACGACATAAGAATGCTGGAACTTGTAATGTATGCACAACACTTGCAACTTCCATTGCCTGATCAGGTGTATGAAAATCTGTAATAGTTTTCACCCCATACTTCTTTGAAATGCCCTCTAAAATCTGTAGGCCCTTTTCAAGACCAGGTCCACGATAAGAATCTATAGCTGAACGATTTGCCTTATCAAAACTTCCTTTAAAATGTAATTCAATTTTATCTTTATAAGGAGCTAGTGACTCCACTAAAAAGTGACAAACTTCATTTGCAAGTTCTTCACTCTCTAAAACACATGGTCCACTAAAAATATCCATTTTCATTAATTATCCTTTTGCTTTTTTAATGAAGCACTTACAAAATTCTTAAATAATGGGTGCGGGTGAAATGGTCTCGACTTAAATTCAGGGTGGTACTGACAAGCAATAAAGAATGGGTGGCTCTTAAGCTCAATCACCTCAACTAAATTTAATTCATCATTTTTACCTGAAATAGTCATTCCTGCACCGATTAATTTCTCAACATATTCATTATTCACTTCTAAGCGGTGACGGTGTCTTTCGCTTATTTTAGTTTTCTCATAAATTTCATGAGCAAGTGTTCCTTTCTCAAGGGTACAATCATAAGCACCTAAGCGCATGGATCCACCTTTAGACATTTCTTCTGATTGCCCTTCCATATAGTGAATCACAAAATCACCTTTCTTTGAAAACTCCATACTCGTTGCATTTTCAATTCCAGCTTTATGCCTAGCAAACTCAATCATTGCCAATTGCATTCCTAAACAGATACCAAAGTAAGGTACTCCATTCTCACGAGCATATTGAATGGCCTTAATTTTTCCTTCTGTTCCTCTCTCCCCAAAACCACCAGGAACGAGAATTCCATCAACTGATTGCATCGAAGTATTCTTTCCTGCTTCTACTTCTTCTGAGTCAATATAAACCATTTGTAATTTTACTTGGTTTGCAATTGCACCGTGACGTAAGGCCTCATCTAATGACTTATAAGATTCAATGAGATCAGTATACTTACCAACGATTCCAATCTTCACTGTCTCTTTAGGGTTTTCAACATTATAAACAACCTGCTTTAGATCTTCTATATTTGGCTCTGTTGCCCAAATATTTAAAAGCTCTGCAACTTTAGTATCAAGACCTTGTTTATGAAACTCTAATGGCACCTTATAGATAGAATCGAGATCAATTGATTTAAACACATGGTTCTTAGGAACATTACAGAAAAGAGAAATTTTATCTAAAATGTCTTGATCAATATCTCTATCGGCACGACAAATAATTATGTTTGGAAAAAGACCAATTGATCTTAACTCTTTAACCGAGTGCTGAGCAGGTTTAGACTTTAACTCTCCAGCTGCATCCAAATAAGGGATAAGAACTAGGTGAATAAAAAGTACGTTTTCTTGACCAACATCGTGAGAAAACTGACGAATTGATTCCATAAATGGAAGTGACTCAATATCCCCAACTGTTCCACCAATCTCTCCAATTAAAAGATCACTATCTTCACCAGCAACATGAATTCTTCTTTTTATTTCATCTGTAATATGTGGAACAACTTGAACTGTTTTTCCAAGATACTTCCCTTCTCTTTCATTCTCAATAACTTGCAGATAAACTTGTCCGGTAGTGAAGTTATTCTTTTTAGAAAGAGTTAAATTAGTAAAACGCTCATAGTGGCCAAGATCTAAATCTGTCTCTGCTCCATCATCAGTAACGAAAACTTCACCGTGTTGAGTTGGACTCATGGTTCCTGGATCGACATTAATATAAGGGTCCATTTTAAGCATATTTATTTTCAGGCCTCGTCTCTCAATCAGAGAAGCAATTGCAGCTGCTGCCAATCCTTTACCAAGAGAACTTGATACCCCTCCGGTAATAAAAATATACTTCTTATTTTTTTTCGCCACTTAGGACTCCTTCTACTTTGTGTATGTCTTCTGGAGTATCTACTCCAAATAAATTTATATCTGTCTCAATTGCACCAATGGTCATTTTATTTTCTAAGACTCTTAATTGCTCTAGCTTTTCTAACTCTTCTAAAGGTGAAGGTTTTGCTTGAACAAAACTTTTTAGAGCATCAACTTTATAAGAATAAACACCAATATGTTGATACCAAGTATAATCATTATTATCTCGTCCATAAGGAGAGCTGGCCCTTGTGAAGTAAAGTGCTTGTAGGTTTTCTTTTGAAAAAATACACTTAACCACATTAGGATTTTTAAAATCCGCTTCATTGGTTGATCTGGCCTTCACTGCCGTCATAACATCAAAACCACTTTGTTTATGTGCAAGATTTAACTCTTTTAATAACTTTCCAATTAAAAGCGGTTCATCACCTTGAACATTAATAATGAATTGGTAATTCTTATCATTAAAAAATCTTTCGTAGGCAAGATAGATGCGCTCACTACCTGTGGTGACATCATCATCAACTCTAACCACATTACCACCTAATTCATTTATATGATCTTCAATTCTTTGATCATCTGTGACCACAGCATAGTCAAATTGCGAACTCTCACAATTTTTAATCACATAAGAAATCATTGATTGGTTATTAATTTTAGCGAGGGGTTTACCTGGAAATCTAGAAGATCCATAACGAGCCGGGATTAAGATCAACACATCTTTCATAAGAGCCTTGATAGAGCATTAAACATCTAAAAATAATAGCTTTCTCTAATCAATCTGGCCATAATTTGACTCCCTTAATCAGACTTTTATTTCCCCTTTTATCAATTTCTGAAAAAGAGTATAATAACTTTATGCACAAGTTTTTATTAGTCATTTTCATCTGCTCATCGATTGCTTCGGCGCAAGAAATCAGAGATATTATCACTGACCCTGCTGTTAGTAAGCGATGTAAATATTTAATCGATAGAAGAAATGATAAAATTCAAATTCAACAGAGATTAAACTCTCTCCTTCAAAGAAGTGAGAAACTCTTAAAGCGTGCTAAGCCAGAAGAAAAGAGTATTAAAACAAACCTAGAATTTGCAAAAACAAGAATTGAAAATACCTTAAGCCTTACTAAGCTTAAGGTTAGAAAGATGGAAGAGAATATTGTTCGCAAAGGTTGCCCTGGTATTTCTCTATAAAATCTATTGAAAAAATCTATTGAAAACTTCACTTGAAACAAGTCTTTAAATTTTAAATATTTAAAATCTTTTACACCTCATATTTTCTGATGTTAGAATTCAAGTATTGAGAGAGAGATATTAAGGACGGTATCAATAATGAGATGGATCGCACACATCCTATTCATTAACATTTGTATCGTCTCTGGCTTCTATTCGCCACTTACATTGGCACAAAATTTAGATGACCTCGAAGCCGAGATGAAAGATCAAAAAGACTTCACACCAGAAAGTGAAGCGATTGTTATGAGCCTAAAAGTGGCCATTGAGAAAGGTCTACGTAAGAACAATCCTCAAAAAATTAGAGACTATTCCAGAGAAATTATAGAATTAAACTTTCAAGATGCATTTGAAGAGTTTTGGCTGCCCCAATTAAACTTAACCGTTCAAACAAATGATCACTATGTAGAAAGCTTTTATAGTGACCAAGAAGATAACACTCTTCCGAAGTCTCCAAATGGCTATGTTGGAATAGAGTTTGAAGAATATACTGTATTTAATTGGGGAAGAGACTATTTAAACTACTTAAATCAAAAAGCTACCTACGAAAGAGAAAAGCAGAGACTAACAGAGCAGAAAAGATTCTTACGCTTTCAAATTATTGATCAGTACTTTAATACTAAAAGGTTACAAAAGATCAGAAGGATAAAGCGTTCACAACTAAGACATACTTCTTTTATGTATAGACTTAATAAAGAGAAGCTCGCTCTGAAAAAAATTAATAAACAGCAATTATTTCAAGCTAAAGGTGAATTCCTTAGGGCCCATAAAGAATATCAAGATGCAAATGCTGAAGCTGCTGCAGCTGAAGAGCAATTAGCAGAGCTTGTTGGTGACTCTTTAGATACAACTTATACTCTAACAAATGAAATAAAAGTTAAGCCTTTTACCCTTGGAAAAGGTGAATCAATCAATTTTGCAAAACTTCGCTCTCCGACGATACGTCAAGCACGAGTCGATCTTCATAATTCAAATCGTGATTTTGAAAGAACCAGAAAAGAGAACCTACCCCTTCCAAAATTCTCAGTGCGCTTAGGTGCATATCGTAACTCATTTTCCAAAGCTGGTAATACTGAGACTGTGACTACCAACGGTAACTCAAGAAACGTGGAGCTTGCGGCCAGTATAAATATGACTTGGAGACTATTTGGTTCTGGTGGTTTATTTAACTCGAGAGACCTTGAACGATCTTACTTTAATAAGAGAATTTCAGAGATAAACTTCTCAGAAGCAAGACGAGAAATTTCAACCAATATCAATGTCTTTCACAAAAGAATTAAGTACCTTGAAAAAGAGATTGAAGCCACTCGCCTGCAAAGAGATAATAATCGCAACTCATTTGATATTACTCTTGATCGCTATATTGCGGGAAAAACAGACTTTCCAAATATGAAACTGGTACTCGATGGTCTTATTCAAGCAGAAGAAAACTACGAGAATGCTAAGTATGAACATATGTCAGAGAGATTAAACCTTGCCAACTTTATTGGTATTGATGATTTTCCTGGTGAAAAGTTTGAGGACATGATTTTAAAATGAAAATAAATAAACTACTCACCCTATTCACGCTTGCCTTCACACTCTTGCTTAGTTCATCAGCACAAGCACAAAGAGCAAAAGTTCTTAGTAAGAAACAAAAAGCACAACAAAGAGTAAAAATTCAAAAGCAAAACGAAGAATTTGAAAAAGATAGGCTTTTTAAAACAGCTGATCCCAACTCTCTTAAGTCTTCAGAGATTAAAGAGTATGAAGATATCTATCTATACGAGAATAGTTTATTATTAGAATCTTCTAAAGATGGACTTTATGCTGATGACTTCTACACTGGTAAAGATAATAATCGATTTTTTATGAGTTACCAGTTCTCATCTAATTATGAAGAAACAAATGCTGTGACTTCCCTTGAACTTGGCTACCAGCGCAAAATGAAAAACTTTAAAGATACTTGGTTCACAATAACCCTTAAGCGAACAATTGCTGAGTTTGATGAGATTTCAGATGAATCGACTTCTACAGGAACCAATGCTGATGGAAATACAATCCGCTTCTCTGCTGAGCAATCCTTTACAACAGTTGGAATGGGTGCCGGATATCGCTTTCGTGCGTTAAGTGATTTCACTAAGAATGATCGTTTCTTTGAAACTTGTTTTGCAGTATTAAATTATAGTACTCACCTTGATAATGCTACCGGAAAGAAGTATAACGGCTTTGGTATGAATATGGATTATGGACTTCACTATAGGGCCAGCAATACTTTTTATTATGGCGGTAAGTTATCATACAATATCATGCCAATGGTTCGTGAGCCTGAAGATGATGAAAAACGACAGCAACGCTCTCTCGTTTTTGGTTGGACTTCATTAGGCTTTGAAATAGGTTACTTTTACTAAGCAATCATCTCTCAAAGGGGTTAAAATGATTGAAAGATACGATAGCCCAGAAATCTCAGAAATTTGGAAAGATTATAATAAGTTTTCTACTTATCTTTCTGTTGAACTTGCACTCTTAAAGGCCATGGAGGATAAGCTGATTCCTAAAGGAACCCATGAACTGGTTAAGGAAAAAGCAAAGATTGACCCAGAAAGAGTTAAAGAAATTGAGAAAATCACCAAGCATGATGTTATTGCTTTTTGTACTTCCATTACAGAGAATCTTCCAAATGATGTCTCTAAGTACTTTCACTTCGGATGTACATCTTCAGATATCATTGATACAGCAACGACCTTGCAAATAAAGCAATCAGTAGAACTCATTCATAAAAAACTACATAAACTCCTTGAGGCACTAGAGAAAAAAGCGAATGAAACTAAATACCTTATCTGTATGGGCCGCTCACATGGTATGAATGCTGAACCAATGAGCTTTGGACAAAAGTTCTTATCATTTTATGCAGAGTTAAAAAGAAGATATGATGATCTAAGTGCCTATATGGAAACTGAGTTTACAGGTCAGCTTTCTGGAGCAGTTGGAAACTACACTGTGCTCACAACAGAGATTGAAAAAGAAGCAATTGAGTCACTAGGACTAAATGTTGAACCAATTAGCTCACAAGTTATACCAAGAGATCGTATTGCTAAACTAGTTTCAATAAATGCTTTAATTGCAAGTGCTCTTGAGAGAATTGCTGTTGAAATCAGACATCTTCACCACTCAGATATTGGGGAAGTATATGAAGGTTTCTCAAAGGGGCAAAAGGGCTCTTCAATTATGCCACATAAGAAAAACCCTATTAGTGGTGAGAATATCTCTGGGCTTGCAAGAGTTATTCGCTCGCACCTAAGCATTGCTCACGAGAATATGGCATTATGGCATGAAAGAGATATTTCTCATTCAAGTGCTGAAAGAATGATGCTACCTGATAATCTAGGACTAACTTTTTATGCCATCAATAGAATGACTTCAACAATTGAAAACTTAGTCATTAATGAAGATCATATAAAGTACAAAGTTTATGATAATTATACTTACTTAACTAGCTACCTACTCCACCAAATTATTCCTCAATATGATGGCCCTAGAGAAGATATCTATCCGATACTACAAAAAGCCGCTTTTGAGGCCAAGGGACGTAAAGAATTCTTTGAAATGATTAAGGCAGAAAAATCATTGAAAAATATTGAATTTAAAGAAGCAAATTTTGAAAATGATAATGAGCTCAAAGAAATATACTTAAAAGAAGTAGACCAAGTATTTAAAAGAACTATCGAATAAAAAAAATAAGCCCGATCAAAGATCGGGCTGGATTCGAAGGATGATCAACGAGACAATTAAGTCTCATTTCTTATTTTCTTTAAACTTAAAATTGTTGAATGATATAATCTTCTTTTTGAAAAAGCTTTTTCTCTGCATCGAGATAACTCTTAGCTTCTTCAATTGTACTAAAAACTCCAATACTTACTCTATACCAAGTTCCTTTACCTGGAATTGTTGCTTCATTAATGATCACATTATAACCTTTAACAATAAAAGGATCAGCGAAGTCTTCAGCAGCACTTTTAGATTGATTACTATAAAGCTGAATAGTGTACTTACCACTTACAGCACTCTCACCTGGTGCAGAATTAATAACAGAATCTCCTACTGGCTCTTTTAGAGCTGGGTCTGTAGCATCTTCTTCAGAATTATTGCTTGCTGAAGTATTTGTATTCTTTTCTTGAGCTAATTTTTCCATTTCTTCACGTAGTCTCTGCTCAATCTCATCAACATTCTTTTCGCCATTCATAGCTTTTTCTATTTTTGACGGTGTTGGAGACTCGTCATTAACTACATTATCAACATATTCTTCTTCTACTGACTTTAAATCAATATTTTGAACGTCACCTTTAGTATAGCCATCATGCGTTAAAGAGAGTTGTTTCCCGACTCTAACACCTACCGTAAATGCAGTTACAGAGATAACCACAATAAAAACGAAGATGAGGACAACTTCTTTTTTCTCAAAAACAAATAACTTACTATTATCTTCCATACATTTATTTTATAACTCCTCTGAATTTGGTGCAATATCGAAATCCATTTCAAATGAGAAAAAATGCATTTCATCACTGAATCATTTTACTCAATACACCCCATATCCCCTATATCTTTATATTCTATCGGACCAAAGCGACTGTGTGGTAGGACCAAAAAGCTCAAAAGATGCTTTAAATCCTTACATTGAAGCTTGCTTAATTTGAAAAATAAAAAAGGAGTCAAAATGAAAAGAAAATTTTTAAAGTTAAATCAAAAAGGTCAAGGAATGTTGGAATATATTATCCTTACCGGTTTAATAGGTATTTTTTGCCTGACCGCTTTCAAAACACTGGGTAAATCTCTTAAAACGAGAATCGATAATATTAATAAGGCCGTTACTCGAGAAATAAAAATTCGTTAATGAATGTTATTTCATTTCTCATATTCATATCAATTAGTATGGCAGGAGTATTCATGTGGAACCAACTACTTTACTCCTCCATAAAAAAATCAAAGAAAGTTACTCATCAAATAAGTCGAGCACTCCATGGCACACTTGCAAATAAAAAGAAATCCCAACTCAGAATGTTCTATTCTATTCAAAAAATTGATCATAGCTCAAGCAGGTAACTCCCAAATACTACTTATGCTCCTGCTACTCTTAAGCACGTCTTTATACCTAGCAGGATTAGCTTTTCTAAAACAAGATTACTCACGAAATAATCAAGAGCTAAACCTCTTTCTTTGTCATAAGGCCATGAACAAAGCAACTTTTGATTATATTGAAAGAATGAATAAGTTTAATAGAAAGATTCAAGTTACCAATATTCTCATTTTAGCCAGTGTAGCAATTCCTCCTAAGC
>CAJXHA010000100.1 GCA_913053615.1 uncultured Bacteriovoracaceae bacterium
CATCGAAAATGAAAAAGATAATAAGAACCCTAAATCATTAGCAGAGCTTCGATCAATTCAGGACTTTTATGTTAGATACCTCCTTCAAGGGGTTGAAGGTGTCAGTGAAGTTGCAAGTGTTGGTGGGTTTGTTAAAGAGTATCAGATTGATGTCGATCCTAAAAAGCTCTTTGCTTACAATATTTACTTTAGTCAGCTTTTAAAATCAATTAAGGAGAGTAATATTGATGTTGGAGCAGAAGTTGTAGAAGATGGAGACAGGGAGTTTATTGTTCGTGGTAAAGGTTTTTTTAAATCTTTAACTGATATTGAAAATGTTGTCTTAGCAATTAAGAATAAGACACCAATTAGAGTAAAAGATGTCGCAACTGTTGGTTTTGGGCCAGGATTTAGGCGTGGAGCCTTAGATAAAAATGGAACAGAAGCTGTCGGTGGTGTCGTCACAATGCGTTTTGGTGAAAACCCGAAACAAGTTATAGATAAGGTTAAAGAAAGGCTTAAAGTTGTAGAAAAAGGTCTGCCTAAAGGTGTAAGAGTCGTACCTTTCTATGATCGAACAGAGTTAATAGAAAACACTATTGGAACTGTATATTCAGCTTTAAGTGAAGAAATTGTGATAACTGTTGTAGTAATCCTTTTATTTCTTCTTCATTTTCAATCCTCGATTCTAGTATCTCTAACTTTGCCCTTTGGTGTTGGTATTAGTTTCATTCTTATGAAACTGATAGGAATTGACTCCAATGTTATGAGTTTATCTGGAATGGTGATTGCCATTGGCTCAATGGTTGATATGGGTATTATCATGACAGAGAATATCTATTCACACCTATCCGAAAAGCCAGAAGCCAGTAAGTCTGAAAGAGTTGAAATTATTGTAAGATCGGCCCGTGAAGTGGGGCCAGCAATTTTAACGGCTGTTATGACAACAATTGTTACCTTTTTGCCAGTATTTGGCCTTGAAGGAAGTGAAGGAAAACTCTTTGGGCCTCTTGCATGGGCAAAAACATTAGCAATGTTTGGCTCAGTCGTCGTTGCGATTATTTTAGTCCCAGCATTATCTGTTTTTATGCTTAATGGTAAATTAAAGCCAATTGAAAAAAATAAAGTAAGTTTGTTCATTGTTAAGAGTTATCAACCAGCTCTTAACTGGGTACTAGAAAATAGAAAGAGGTTTTTACTAGCTCCAATGATTCTACTTATCTTAGGAGGGCTTGCTCTTTCTAATCTTGGTAAAGAGTTTATGCCATCTCTCAATGAGGGTGACATTTTATATATGCCTACAACAACTCCTGATATTAGTATGACTAAAGCAAGAGAGCTTTTGGCCTACACTGACAAAGTGCTAAAAGATCATCCTTTAGTTGAATACTCAGTCGGTAAATTAGGTAGAGCAAACTCGGCAATTGATCCTGCTCCAGTGGCTATGTTTGAGACAGTTATTAAGCTTGTTCCAAAAGACCAGTGGCCTGAAGGAAAAACTATCTATGAAATTATGCAGGACTTAGATCAGGCTTTACAAGTTCCAGGTTTAGTTAACTCATGGGATTTTCCAATCCAAACAAGAATTGGAATGATCTCTACAGGGATTAAAACTCAAATTGGTATTAAAATATTTGGTGATGATTTAAGGAAGCTTGAATCACTGGCAAGTAAAGTTGGTAAGGAAGTAGAAAAAGTTAAAGGTGCATATGGTGTTTATGCTGAACAGATTACAGGAAAGCCTTATATAGAGTTTGATATTGATAGAGTTGCGGCCTCTAGGTACGGAATAAATACTGGGACAGTAAATAAAATTCTCCAAACGGCTGTTGGTGGTATGCCCATAGGACAATTTTATGACGGTAGAGAACGCTACCCAATTAGGGTTCGATACAAGAAAGAACTAAGGGATCGTGTTGATGACCTAAAAAGAGTTTTGGTTCCTAGTCCTCTGGGGCAACATATTCCCCTGGAGCAATTAGCAGATATTAAGATTGTTACTGGGCCTGCTGCCATACAATCTGAAAACGGACTTTTAAGATCAGTAGTTCTACTTAATGTTCAAGGTAGAGACCTAATAGGCTTTGTAGAAGAGGCAAAAAAGCATATTGAAAAAAATGTAGAACTCCCAAAGGGATACTCTATCGTTTGGGCAGGTCAGTATGAAAATCAAGTCAGAGCAACCAATCGACTAAAGTTGTTAGTACCGATAGCCCTAATTATCAATCTAGTTATTATATTTCTTGGAATCAAAAATTTACGCAATTCAGCCATTATTTTCAGTGCTGTTCCAATTGCAATGGCTGGAGGCCTAATCTTACTTTGGATCGGTGGCTTCAATACCTCTGTTGCTGTATGGGTTGGTTTCATTGCTCTTTTTGGAATTGCCGTTGATGATGGTGTCGTTATGATGACATACCTTCAAGAGGCAATTAAAAATCATAAACCTAAAAATTGGGAAGAATTAAAAGAGTGTGTGTTAGAAGCAGGTTCTCGAAGAATCCGTCCTCTTGTAATGACAACAACTACAACCTGTGTGGCACTAATTCCCGTTATGTGGGCAACTACAACTGGTAGTGAAGTCATGAAGCCGATGGCCATTCCAACTCTTGGAGGGATGTTAGTTGAGCTAATTACACTATTTATTGTCCCTGTAACATTTAGTTATTTTGAACAAAGACGTATAGAACAAGGAGAAAGTCATGCTTAAAAAAATAGTTATTCTCAGTATTCCCTTTATCTTGGCATCGTGTGCCTCTACTAACCATAAATATATGCGTGGGTCAGTTGCAATGAAACTAGATAATAAAACAGCTCATGTTTGTCTTGGTGATAATGAGGTTCAACCAGGAGATAAAATTTTGTTTTATTACAACGACTGCGAACAAGTTGATCCTGAAGTTGGTGGTTTAAAAGGTTTGTGTACCCTAAAAAAGCTGGGAACTGGAAAAGTAACAAAAATTCATAATAGTCACTATTCGACAGTTAGAACAGATGGTTCTTTTAAATTTAAAGAAGGAACTTTGGTTCAAAGAGAGAAATTATAATGAGTAATTTAAATGAGTGTTGTAAGTCTGGCTGCAAGGATTGTCCTTGGGGCTACAAAGAAAATAAAAGCAATAATTTCAAAAAGGAGAATATTATGTGCCCAAAATGCGAAGGTAAAATTTCAATCAAAAAGTCTCTAACTGTATTAACGATAGTCTTTGTTGCAGTTTGGAGCTTAGACTCATTTGCTTCCGGTAATATGGATCATTCTAAAATGGACCATAGCAAAATGAAGCATGGAAAAATGGACAAAATGAGCAAAAAAGGTGGTCGAAAAAGCTTAAGTGAAGGAACTAAAAAGTCAGTTGTTAATGCTCTCGAAGCAAATGAAGAATTGCATAACTCATTTTTTAAATATGATGGGAAGAAAGTAGAAGCTGCTGCAAAAAAACTAAAAAAGGCCATCGACGGTATTGAAGACTCTGAGGTATCAAAACTTCTAAAGTTCTCTAAAACAAAGCTAGACCAAATCAAAGCCTCAAGTTCAAGAGATGATAATAATCAAAACTATCATTTAGTTTCTATGGCATTGATTCATGTAGTAAACACTTATGACGTTGGAGCAAAGTACAATGCTTATTCTTGTCCAATGGTGAAAAAGAAATGGGTCCAAAATAGTAAAAAAATGGCCAAGGTGCATAACCCATATGCTCCGAATATGCCTCATTGTGGCTCTAAGGACACAAATCACTAATTAGGAGGTTTTTATGAATCGAAGATATTTGTTCAAAAGTTTGGCTTTATTATTCTTTTCAATATTTGTTTCTACAGACACCTTTGCAAAGAATGATATTAATAACTTTATTGAAGTGGCTGAAAAGAACAAAGTCTGCATGGTTAATAACTTTTATAACCCAATGGCAGACTTCACTGAGTTTAAAGTAAATGTTGAAAAAAAGAGCTACTATGGGTGCTGTGCCATGTGCAAAGATAAGTTGAAGATGAGTTCTAACCATCGAATGGCAACCGACCCACTGACTAACGAAAAAATTAGTAAAGCTGACGCTTATATTGTTGCAGATAAAACAAATAAGGGCCGAACTTATTATTTTAAAAGCAAATCCAACTTTTTAAAGTGGACTAAACTTTAAACCTTAGCTTTAAGAGAGGTGGATTACACCTCTCTCCAAAAGCTGGATGATTTTGGATTTACGTCCTATATTTGCTGCAATATTTTTTGGTTACAACCTAAGCCAAAAGGATATAAAATAAGGTATGAGCGCAATTAAGATTTGTAAATTTATTTGGCTTTCTATTTTAGCAGTTTGTATTGTAATTAATCAGCCAAGTCTTTCTGTTGAAAAGAACGAAATTGACTCTCACCTTGATGAATACTCCCATTATAATGTAGCTCATCACGATAATATTGATGATGAGGCTCATACTCACTCACATAAACATAGTGAGGATGGTGACGAGCATGAGCACAACCATGAACACTCTAAGGTTACTCAATCAGAGATCAAGCTTTTGAATCATTCTCTAAAAGTCTTGTCCAAAGTTACTGTAATTGAGGTGAACCTAGGCTTTTCTGAGAAAAATTTAATCTCCAATCCTCATCCAAATAAAATCTATAGACCTCCGATATATATTTAGTTTTCAAAAGTATTTTAAAACTAAAAATTAGGAGGAACTATGTTTAAATTTTTATTAAGCATTCTTCCAGTATTCTATTCAGCAAATTCATTTGCTCATGGAATCAGTGAAGAAGCAAAGCGTGCCATGATTGAAGGAGGATATTTTAAATATATCGTCCTTGGTGCCGAACACATGATTACTGGATATGACCACTTACTTTTTCTATTTGGGGTTATATTCTTTTTAAAAACTTTTAAAGATATTGTTAAGTTTATAAGTATCTTTACTCTAGGCCACAGTATAACCCTTATCTTCGCAACATTTATGGGCATTACTGCTAATTACTGGCTTATAGATGCAGTCATTGCTATTTCTGTTATTTATAAGGGATTTGATAATAATAAAGGCTTCCAAGAGTATTTTGGGTTAAAGAAATCACCAAACTTACTTTGGATGGTCTTTGTTTTTGGATTGATTCATGGTTTTGGCCTTTCTACTCGTCTTCAGCAACTCCCATTAGGTGAAAAAGGTGGAGAAATGTTGATGAGAATTATCTCATTCAATATTGGAGTTGAGTTTGGTCAAATCGCAGGACTTGTAATAATGCTTTTTGTTATTACTCAAATGAGAAAGCATCATATGTTTGAAAGGCTTTCAAGAGTTTTTAACGATGGGATTATGCTAGCTGGATTCATGCTGCTTTTGATGCAATTGCATGGTTACCTTCACACTTCTAACCCCGATGAATTTGGATTTAGTGAAGATAATCATATCCATCATCACATGAAAATGGATCAACCAAAAATTGAAGAAATCAAACATGATAATTTATAGGAGAAGAGATATGAAACATTTATTATTAATTGGAGCTTTATTACTTTCTTTTTCAAGCTTTGCAGGCCCAGGTGGTGGTCATTCTCACGGTCATGGTCACTCACACTCTAAAAAATCTATTTCAAAAGAAAAAACAAGTGAAATCGGTCGATACCATGTAGAACGTCTTATAAAAGCTGGCAAGATTGATGCTTCTTGGAAAAGTTCTACTTTAGATAAGTCAGAGAAAAAGAAGTTTGGAAAAAAGACGGAATGGGTTGTTACTTTTGATAATGAAAAAGGTGTGAAAGGAAAAAAGCTTTATATCTTTTTAAAACTATCAGGTGAATTTGTAGCCGCAAATTTTACAGGAAAGTAATATGTGGTTAGCAATAGGTAAAACTATTGTCGCAGCAGTGCTTATAAGTTTCGTTTCTTGGTTATCAGGAAAGAAAACAGGTTTGGCAGGGTTTCTTACGGCCCTGCCTCTTACAACGCTTCTTGCCCTTGCTTTTTCTCATATGGAATGGGGTGATGCGAAGCAATCTGTTGAATATGTAAAAAGCGTATTTGTTGCGATACCTGTATCGTTACTATTCTTTATTCCATTTTTACTGGCCCAAAAATTTAACCTTGGGTTTTGGGCATGTTATTCAAGTGGCCTAATATTACTAGGCGTAGGTTATTTTGTTCATGGTTTTTTAGTCAAAGTAGCATAGATGATTGAAAATTCAAAAAATAGAAGAGTTGCTCCTTATCAATGTATGGAGTAACTCTTTACAATTTCAGCAATGCAATATAATATACTGGGGTATAGTATAATGAGGTGTCAAATGTCGCATGTATTTGAAGATAAGAAAAAAATCATTTCACGAATTAGACGTATTAAAGGCCAATTAGAAGCCGTTGAGCGAGGTTTAGACGAAGGAAAAGAATGCTTTGCTGTACTTCAAACTTTATCTGCATGTCGTGGAGGCTTAAATGGTTTAATGGGAGAACTCGTTGAAGGCCATATCAAAGAGCATGTGATGAAGAACCCAAATCAACCGAAATCATCTCAAGATAAATCAGCTCTTGATCTTATAAAGATTATGAAAACATATTGGAAGTAGAAATGTCACATTTATCTCATTCACACGATCACGATTATGTAATACAAGATAGCAAAATAGGTTCAAATGAAAAGAAAACTATTTTTGTTGTTGCCCTAACTTTTATCACAATGGTCGTTGAAGTTTCCTATGGCTATATAACAGGTTCAATGGCATTGCTTGCAGATGGATGGCACATGGCAAGTCATGTTGGTGCATTGAGTATTTCTGTAATCGCCTATAAGCTTGCACGATCAAAACGCTTAAACAAAAAGTTTACTTTTGGAGCTGGAAAGTTTATTCCCTGTAATGTGTAACAAAACTCTTTCCTCTTAATTTAACTATCACAGATCATTTTGGACTTCTCTAGTCAAGAAAAGGAGAAGTTATGAAACGTAAAAAAAGAAAGTTTCATTCACATGAAGAAAGAAGAGAGATTGTACAAAGATTCATTGAGTCAGGAATGACAGCAAAGGATTTTAGTCCAACTGTTGGAATAGCAGCAGTTACATTGAGTCGTTGGGCAAGAGATTATGGGCAATCCTCAGCTTTAAGAAAACATCACTACACACCAGAACAACGGAGACATGCTATCGCAGAGTATTTACGCTCAGGCATGACTCAAAAACAATTCTCAAAGGTCTGGGGAATTGATCAAAAAACCCTATCAACATGGTTTTGTGCTTATAAAAAAGAAGGGCCCAAGGCTCTTGAAAACGGAAAACTGTATGGAGCAGGATTAAGAAGAGGTCGAAAAGAAATTAGCTCAAGTTTTAAAGAAGAAATTATTAAGAAGGCACAATCACTTCCAGAGTTTGGGATTAAAAAATTACAAAATGTTCTTATGCGCTTTGATGGAATTAAAGTATCCCCAAATACTATTAAAAAAGTATTAAAAGAAGCTGAAGTCTATGAACCTAAGGTAGAGATAAAAAAGAAAAAATCTCCACCAGTAGTTCGTCGATTTGAAAGAGCAAAACCAATGCAGCTCTGGCAAACAGATATCACAAGTTTTGTGTTACCAAGAAGCAAACAGAGAGTTTATTTAGTTGTCTTTATGGATGATAACAGCCGATATATTGTCTCTTGGTCTTTGGCCTTAAAACAGACAGGTGCTTTTGTAATTGAATGTATGGTTAATGGACTAGAAAAATTTGGAAAGCCAGAAGAGATTCTGTCCGATCAAGGGAGACAATACTTTAGTTGGAGAGGAAAGTCTGAGTTCCAAAAGTTACTGCATAATGAAGGTATCGAGCATGTTGTATCTAGAAGTCATCATCCTCAAACTCTCGGAAAGTGCGAACGTTTTTGGAAAACTGTTGGTGTTGAATTCTGGGATAGAGTCTCACCAAAGGACTTGAAAGAAGCTAGAGAGAGGTTCTCTCATTTTGTTAATCACTATAATCATTTTAGACCTCATCAAGGAATTGATGGATTAGTTCCTGCTGATAAGTTTTTTGAAGTTGCAAATGAAGTTAGAGAGTCAATAGAAAAAACATTTAGTGATAATGAATTAAGGGTTGCATTAAATAAGTCAGTTCGAAAACCATTTTTCTTTGTAGGTCAGGTTGGAGAACAGAAAATTAGTATGCACGGTGAAAAAGGCAATATTGTTGTGCAAACCCCAAATGGAGACTATGAGAGGTTAAGTTATGAAGAGTTTGGAAAACAAAATAGTGACAGATCCACAGATGATGAAGGAAAATATAACAAAGAGAAAAGTACGCAAGAACTCAAAGAAAAGAGTGAAGTTCAAGATGCCGAGACCAGCAATACCAGTGAAGGGATTGTGGGAATCGGCAACGATAGAACAACAAAAGAAAGCTCAAGATCAAGCGAGTGCGATACTGGAATACTGGACAGGACTGAGTTCGAAGAGCGAAGTGGCAATAAAATTAGGGGTAACACCGCTGAGAGTTTGGCAAATGAGTCAGCAAGCAGTGAGTGGGATGTGTGCAGCTCTTTTGAAGCAACCAAAGATGAGGAAGAATATGATTCAGAAAGAGGACGATCCGAAATACTTGAAAAAGAAGATCAAGGAATTAGAAGAGACAATCAAGATGCAAGATCGATTGATCGCAATCCTGAGAGAGATGCCAGGATGTCGAGAGGTTGGAATAGAGCCAATGAAGAAAGTTACGAAGAAGAAGATAACCAAGAAGGAGGCGAAACGTGGCAGGAAGCCGAAGATACAATCAGGAACTCAAACTCAAAATCGGACTTTGGCTGGTGGAAGAAGGACGAAGAGTGAAACAGAAGGATCTAGCGAAACGTCTTGAAGTAAGTGAAAGGACTCTTCGAAATTGGAAGAGGTTTGCACTTAAAAACTCTTTTCCTAAGGTTGGAAGGCCTAAGCTTACTAATGTTAGAAAAGAGAAGTTAAAGTTCGTAATAAAAATAGAATGGATCAGACAGGGAAAGCCGGGGTGGAGATGTGTAAAAGCATCTCTTCCTACTGTACCTACAAGATTGATTCAAGAAATAATAAGGGAGCTTAAGGCGAAAGATCGAAGTGAAGAATACGAGTTAAAAAGAGTATCTTCAAGAAGAGTGAATGTTCTTTATAAAAATATAATCTGGAGCCAGGATACTACTTTTAATCAGTCACGTTCAAATAAATTAGAGGTTATTAAGGATCGAGGAAGTTTAAAATATTTAAGTGTTGATCAGATAAAAAAAATAAACTCTAAAAGTGTATCTAAAGTAATCAGTAAATGTGCTAAAAAGAGAAAATTACCCTTAGTGATTATGACAGATAATGGAAGTGGATATAAGTCAAAAGATTTTAAGAGTTATCTTGAAAAGAACTGTGTGATTCACTTGAAATCCCTTGCGAGATGCCCACAACATAATGGTGCAGTGGAGAGATGTATAAGAGAACTAAAGTCTGTCTTAAGTTTCAATGGGAATAATATAAATAGTGCTCTAATCACTCTGAATGAAAATAGAAGATATGCTAGTAAAAGTTACCGCACATCTTCTGAAATAGAGAGTGATGATACAATAGAAATAAGCAGTGAAAGACGTAAGTTAATCTATGAAAGATATCAAAAAAAGATGTTAAGACTTGAGAAAGAAGAGCCGAGTGTAAGAAAAAGAAAACTAAAAGAACGAAAGTTTGTCTTTGATATGCTTGAAGAAGAAGGACTTATTAAACAAAGTATTGGAAGTCTAAAACTATGATGGAAAAAAGGAAGTTTTTTTGTGCACACTACAATGAAGATTTTATAAGGCGTAAAAAAGAATTGAGCAGCGATGGATTTAAAGACTCTAAAGATATTGAAGAGGTGTCTCTTAATGAATTAATTGAGCTGTGGCTTGATAGGAAAGGAGAAGAGTTTACGCTTGGATATTATCGAGTGCTTAATCCCGCATTAAAGAGGATAAGAAATTTATATGGTACTTATAAGGTATCAAAATTTACTCCTATGCTTTTATTTGAATTTAGATCAAGCTTAAAAAGTGAAGGTCTAAGTACTTCTACTCAAAATAGGTATGTGGATATAATTGTTAGGATTATTAATTTTGCATTTCAACAGAATGTTATTTTAGTGAACCCTACTTTAGGATACGAAAAAGCTCGTGAAAAAAATAATGAGATGTTTTTTCTTGATGAAAAAGAAGTAAGTTATTTTTTAAAGCTTATGGATAAAAAATATCCTAAAGGTCATAAGTATAGATGGGTGTACTTAGTTTATTTAATGTCACTTGAGACAGGTATAAGGGCAAGAGAGCTGTGGGGATTAATGGTAAGTGATATTCCAATTAATGGGAATAAACTTAAGATTTATCGACAATGGCTAGGAAATAAATACTCAAGGCCTAAGGGAAAGGAAGCGAGATTTGTTCCTTTAAGTGATAAGCTTCGTGATGAATTAATTTCAGAGCTAATTACACCTTGTAAGAATCAATTTAAAGACCAAGTCGATAGTGAGTTAATACTTTTTAGAAACAAAGTTGGTGATTATATTGATCACGATAATTTTGTGAAAAGAGTGTTTAAAAAAGATATTGAAGAAGCAGGATTTTCAAAACTTCGATTTCATGATCTTAGACATACGGCAATTACACTTATGGTTAAAAAGAATATACCAATGCCTATTGTGCAAAAAATTGCAGGGCATAAGGATATTAAGACGACTATGAGGTATGTGCATATAGTTGGGAGTGATATTGAAGAGCTTGGAAATTCGATTTCTTTAGGGGCTTTTCGGGATAGTTCTGAAAGTTAATGGCACATTTTTGGCACACTTTTTATAAAAATTGATTTTTTTTGAAGTCTTAAAATTCGTAGATGTCGATTATAATTGGCTTTTTAATGGAGCGGGAGATGGGGATCGAACCCACGACCTTCTGCATGGCAAGCAGACG
>CAJXHA010000101.1 GCA_913053615.1 uncultured Bacteriovoracaceae bacterium
TAGAGCGTTTTGATTCACTCTATGCTGATAAAGATATAAGTAAGCATTGGTTTATTCAAAATGACATGAAGGCCTTAAAAATGAAACGTTTATGGGTAAGGCATAAAGATAGTAAAACTGCTCAATTAAATATTTTTGAATCTGTAATAAGAGAGTTGGAAGGGGATGAGTTTCTCTATGGACTTTTATCCTTTAATCTTAGGTTTGCTAAAAAATTAAATATGATGCTCATGGATAAGAAGAATCACTTAAAAGCAAAAGTTCCACTCATTAATTGTGATTGGGATGAATCACTTACTAATTCGAGTGAAGGACATAAGCTAATTAAAACTTATATGTTATTTGGTGCATACCCGCTAGGAGATATGAGTGGTTGTGAAGAGGACTCTTCAGTTCGCTTAGTTATGGGAATTAATTACCAAGAGTTCGATATAAAGAACTTGTGGGGGCGATATGCATAAGTTTGTCGCTAAGCTTATTGGTTTTGATCGAGTTCAAAAGGTCATGCAAAACTCACCAGATAAAGTGGGGCATGAATTTGTTGCAGAGATCTGTGATGAGTTTAATATTAGTTTTAATATATACAGTGAACTTAAATATCCTGTTCAGTCGACTATATTCTTTGGTAATCATCACGGTGGTGCAATTGATTTTCTCGCTAATTTTAGTGCACTTCAAGAATTTGCACCTAATTTAAAAGTGGTTGTTAATAATCAATTAATGTCACTTAAGCCGATTGCAGCAGTTGCAATTGCAACTAATCCTCCGAGTAGTTCGAAAGATAATGCTCAGACAAGAGAGGAGATAAGAGAACATCTTGCCTTAGGAGGAAACCTCTTAGTTTTTCCCGCAGGTAGAGTTGCAGGTAAAGTGAATGGTGAAATAAAGGATAGCGAGTGGCGTAAGGGAATTTTTGATCTCTTCAAAGACTACGCCCACGCAGGTGTACCTGTGTATGTTGATGTCGATAATGGAATGTTATTTTATATTATTCGAAGACTATTTCCAAAGCTTAGTATGTTGTTTTTGATGAGGTGTCTTAATAGAGTTATTGGTCAGAAAGTAAAAGTCTTTATCGGACGTAGTACCCCACAATATATGCTTGGTAATTATTCATCTTTGGAAATAATGCAGTTTTTCAGAAATAGAGTTTATGAACTAAAAAATAGAGGAGTTCACTATGAAGGTTTCATCAATCGAGAGCTTGGAAGAGAAAATGGGAGAATGTTGGCAAGAGATTTTTAATAAACCTATTGCCGAAGAAATTCAAAAAATTATCTCAAGCGGTGATAAGAAACTTTATGGGCTTTGGTTATCTCAAGTGGCTCACTTAACTCGCCACACCTCAGCTCATCAAGCATTGGTTGGGACTCGTTTAACTGAAATAAGTATTCCTTATATGAAGTTCTGTTACGAACATGCTTTAGAAGAAGTCGGACATGAATTTATGGCACTTAATGATTTAAAAAAATTAGGTGTCAATGTTAAAACTGTTGATGATCTACCTGCACCTATGGCCTCCACAGAAAACTTAACTGCCTTTCTTTATCATGCAGCGACGAAGGCACATCCCGCAACGAGACTTGGGTTCAGTTATTGGGCTGAGAAATGCTATCCATTTATCCAAACACTCGCTACCAGTACAAAAGACGCTTTAGGTCTTAGTGATAGTCAAATGACTTTCTTTGTTAGTCACTCTGAAATCGATGACAAGCACGCTGATGATGTGGAAAAAATTATTCAAATAGTTTGTGAGTCACCAGCAGACTGGGAAGCAGTAGAGCGAGGCATGGTCCAGTCTCTCGATCTAGCTGTTAGAATATTTGAGGAGATTTTTCAAGTGGCAAAAGTCGAAGGAAAAGAAACTCCCTATATTGAATTGCTAAGTATTTTAAAATAACAAAGGATATAAGAAATGAATGCCCCTCTCAATTATATGGATCTCGTGGTAAATACTGTAAGAGGTTTTTCACCTGTGCCTGAATTACAAAACTTTAAAGTTGATCGTAGTGATATGGCCAAAGAACATGTTCAAAAACTAAAGTCTAAGTTCCAAGGCAAGAGAAGTGGCAATATGCTATTGGATGCTGCCATGAGTTTTGGATCAAGCTTTCTTGCTAAGTCTTGGAATAGGTTATCTCCTCCTGCTCTTACAATGTGTGGAGATGAAAGTATTGCACAATTAAGGGATGCTCTTGATACGATCAACAGAGAAGATATCAAAGGTGATTTAATCGAAACAGGTGTGTGGCGTGGAGGTCTTCCTATTATTATGCGTGCATACCTACATGATATTAAAGATACTCAAAGAAAAGTTTATATAGCAGATTCTTTTGCAGGTTTACCTCAAGATGTTGCTGATGTGAAAGATAAGGCAGCAAACTTATTATTAGAACCACTGAATGGTCTCAGTACTTCAAGGACTTTAGTAGAAGAAGCTTTAAATTATTTTGGGTTAAATGATGAACAAGTTGTTTTCCTAGAAGGCTGGTTTAAAGACACTCTTCCCACCATGCCAAAGACACCGTTAGCTTTGATTCGTTTAGATGGGGATTATTACGAAAGCACGATGGATGCAATTAGTAATCTTTATCCTCGCTTAAGCTCAGGTGGTTACTGTATTGTCGATGACTATAACCTTCCTCTTGGTTGTAAAAAAGCAATTAATGAGTATCGAGAAGAATTTGAAATTACAGAGCCAATTATTAAAATTAATAAACAAGCAGTCTATTGGAGAAAAGCTTAATGGGTTATCCTCTTGCAAAGATATTGCGCTCTCAGCTTGAAAGAAAAATTCATGCTTATGAGCCAATGCCCGTATTAGATGCAAGGGAATTTGCTTGGGCCAAAAGAGTGGAGTCTTTATACCCAGAGATAAGAAAAGAAGTTGAAACTCTTTTAAAAGATGTGGAAAAAATTCAGAACTTTAATGATGTATTGCCAGGGCAGAGAGCTTTGAAGCAGGATGCAATGTGGAAAAGTTATTTTTTATACGCACTAAAAAAAGAGATTACACCTAATTGTGCTGCTTGCCCTAATACATTAAGTGCAATCAAAGAAATTCCAGGTGTCATCAACGCTTTCTTTTCAATATTAAAACCAGGTGTTGAAATTCCACCTCATCGAGGACCCTATGCTGGAATTATGCGTTATCATCTAGGAGTTATTATTCCTAAAGGTGATGTCGGAATAAGAGTGGATAAAACTGTTTATCGTTGGGAAGAAGGTAAAAGCTTGTTCTTTGATGATAGTTTTGATCATGAAGCCTGGAATCGAACAGATAGTATTAGAGTCATATTATTTGTAGATATCGAACGTGAACTTCCAACCTATCTAGGTATATTAAATCGAATACTTATCAATATATTTTCCCTTTCAAAAAGTGCACGTTACGCCCAAAAAAAGATCACAAACTCAGTGACTTAACCCTATTACCAGCAAAATTTTTAGATTCTTACACATTTATTTCACAGGTCTAGGAAGTATCTAAGCTTCAAAATAACTACAATAAATATGTAACTTAAGAAAGGAGACTATAATGCTTCGTTGGGCACTTATATTTTTTCTTATAGCAATGATCGCTGGAATTTTTGGTTTTGGTGGAATCGCGACAGCATTCGCGAGTATTGCACAAATATTATTTTATTTATTTTTAGTGAGCTTTATCGTTTTTCTCGCCTTGCACTTTGTGCAAGCAGTAGAAGAAAATAATAATTTATAATTAAGGGAGATCATGAAAAGGTACTTAGTTAAAGCATGTTTCAAATCAGAAAAAGAACTGGTAGATGCCAAAGAAACATTAAGTAATATTGGTGTCAGTGAAAAAGATATTGATTTTTTAACTGAAATTAATTCCTTCCAAAATGGACTTGGATTTAAAAAGTATAATAAAGGGTATTACTTTGCGGGTTTATTTTTTCTGTTTGGAATAGGTTTAGGTTTTGTAGGTTATATTTTAAACCTATTTTACAATGACTTTGATATTAAAGACTCAATTTTCTTACTCGATTTCTCTGATTTAATTTTGACGATGAGTTTATCAGGTACGCTTTTTTATATCATTGGCTATCTTTATAAAAGAAATTCACAATTCTTTGTTCTAAGTTTTTCAGACAAGAGTAATAAACATCCATTTTTACTCTCTGTAAATATTGATAATGGTTTATTAAATAAAGTAAAAACAACACTTGAGAACTTCAAGCATACGACATTAGAAGTGATTGATACAAAAAAAGAGATGGAAATTGGACTCAGAGAACAATAAGAAAATATATTTATGTGCAAATAAAGATAATCAAGAAAATTATAAGAAGTTTTTAGATGACCTAAAAAAAGATTACTCTATTATTGATATTAATAACGAATTACCCCAAGAGAAATCCTATATTCTTATTATTGGTGGCGACGGAACTCTTAATTATTGTATTAATAATTTAAATTTTGAATTTGAACACAATGTAATCTACATACCTGCTGGTACTGCAAACGATTTTGCAAAGTCATTGAATATAGATGATTCAAAGTTAAAACCAATGCTCTTTAATAAAGACTTATTTTATGAAGTTATTTCTAGAGCTAATTGTGTAAAAGTCCCTGTATTAAAGTGTAATGAGAAGTATATTTTAAATGTTGTTAGTGCTGGTTTAGCTGCTCAAATTACTGATAGTGAAGATAGTCCCTTTAAAAAAGTTGCAGGTGAGTTTAGTTACTATATTAATGCTCTTGAAAAGTTATTTAATCCAGAAACTTTTGATTTTAAAGTTCAATGCGATGGTGAAAAAGAATATAAAATTGAAAGCTATGGTTTTACTATTTCTCAAGGAATTTATGCTGGTGGGGGAGTTAAAACAGCTCCTGTTTCAATACCATTTTTTAATGACAAGTTTCTCTTTGTTTCAATGGACTCATCTGATTTAGTTACCTATATTAAGGCCTTAAAAAACTTTGTGGATCCTAAGGTAACCATGCATGAAATTAAAAGTGGTTTTGACGAAATTATTATAAATGAATGCGAAGAGCTTAAAATTACGAGTGAAAAAGAGATTCCTCTCAAACTTGATGGTGAAGAACTTAAGTCAAAGTCTGTATTGATTAAAAAAACCAATAATTTTTTAAATTTTTACCAATACAATTTATAGTACCTGAGCTGTTAGCTCGGAGGAAGCGGCTATTTCCTTTTAATTAGGCGTAACGATTCATTTTTTAGGCCTAAATACCGATAGGTTTAAACATGAAATTGCTATCTCTTTTATGCTTAATATTCTTATTTTCCTGTGAACAACAAAAGTCCATATCAGATAGAAGAATCAATGTTAATCAAGACTTATCAAGATCATATTCTAAGAAAGAGCAAGAATTAGCAAAGTGTGCAGATTCAATTTATAAGAGTTGCTCAGGGATTGATTGCTTTAATAAAGCTAAAAGCCAATGTTTAGGTGTTAAAGGCCAGAGGAATCCTGCTAGTAGTATGGCACAGATTCAGGCACAGGCCATGATCGAGAATAATGGTTGGTTCTTTTTAAATAGCGAAGTTATTGAGAATTTTTACAACTTTATTCAGACAATTAAGAGAGCAAATCAAGAACCAAAATCTCTAGCTAAAGCAAAAAAATATTTAAGTGAAACCTTTCATGGACGCGGTGTTGGACTTTCTGGTGCAATGTTTGCGGGTTTAAGAAAGGGGTGGTCTGCAGAATTAATTAATCATCGTAATGAAGTTGCTGTCTTTTGTTCTCCTCATAATGGATTGACGACAGATGTTGGTATTAGCGCGGGAGTAGTAGGGGTTACAACCCTTGGCTGTGGTTCTAATAAACATTATGAAGGTGCATTTTTATCAGCAAATTTTGGATTAAGTACTGAGGCTTTCTTAGTGCCTGCTGGAGTCGAATTGGCCTATAGCTTTGGAGTGAATAGTAAGGAATTTAATTCGGCGGTACGCAGTTTAAAAGCAGATAAGGAATTAAATTTCAATCAATTAAAAAATGAGATCATTATTTTACAAACTAGTATGCATGGGAGTTATCCCTTTTTAATTGAAACACTAAATGCTTTAAGCTCATTTCTTTTTAAAGAGGGTAGTCAAGATAAGACAGAAAAAGTGAATCTCGCAATCACTAAGAATTTATTAAAACGTAAAACTTCTCTTGGTGGCATTATTAAGAGCTTTTATTATTCAGAAGAATTTAGAAACATTATTTCAGATAATAATCTAATACAGGTTGATAAAATATTAAATGTATTTGCAAAGTCACTAACTGGTTGCGATTCAATTGCTGGAAGTGCATCTCTAAGCTTGTCCGTGAGTCCTATTTCATTTGGACTCAGTCAGTCTTACTATACTAGTCTTATTACTTTAGATAAGAAAGATGTAAAGCTACTTGGAGGTTTAAGCCTTGCTTCACTTGCCAATCCTATTCTTATGTCACCCATAGCGATTACAACTATTTTAAAGTATGCTTTCCAAATAAATAGGATTGATAATAAACTTAAGGCCTGCGTTGGTGGAGATATCAAAGACTTTGAAAACTTTGTCCGCTTTAGAGACTAAGGGACATAACGTTTAAATACTTCTGTTCTTCCAAAAAGTGATATACCAATAAAGCCTCTAACCTTCAGAGTGTTCTTATTCTTTAATTTTAAAGTACAAGAATATGTTTCTCCATTATCTGGGTCGTAAACTTTTCCATCATCCCAATACTCACCATTGAATTTGAAATTTTTGAGGTTGATAAGATCTTGAATCGGTGTTTTGCGCTTAGATGGGTCTGGATTTTTTTCATCTAAACTTTTTCTTTCCTCAGGAATGAGCCAGATTATTTTTCCAAAGTATTTTTCTTTTTCTTTGTATATTTGGATGCGTGCGTCTTTTTTGGGAGTCCACCAAATACCTAATATATCATCACTCTTCCATTCTTTTGCAAAACAAAAGCTTGAAAAGAGGAAGAAGAATAAAATTAACCTTCTCATTCATTTCCTTTGATGTAAAAATCGTAACATGGATTATACTAAAATATTAGAAGAAATTTATAGTGAAATAACGCCTTTGCTAAGTAAGGGGAAGGTTGCTGGTTATATCCCTGAGTTAAGAAGAGTAAGTAAGGATCAATTTGGAATGGCAATTTGTACTAATGATGGAGATGAGTACATAATTGGAAGAGCTGAAAAATACCTTTCTATCCAAAGTGTTTCCAAAGTATTTACCTTTGCCCTTGCCTATAAGAATTTTGGGGAAAAAATTTGGAAAAGAGTAGGTCGAGAACCATCTGGTAGTAAATTTAACTCGCTTATTTTATTAGAAAATGAAAAAGGCATTCCTCGCAATCCATTTATAAATCCTGGTTCATTAGTGATTGCAGATATGCTTTATAAGAAATATCGCTATCCTTTAAATGAAGTTTTAAAATTTGTAAGAGAGTTAAGTGGAAATCCAAATATTTCATTTAATACATCTGTTAGAAACTCAGAACTTAAGTACGCAAATATAAACTATGCTCTTGCATACTTTATGAAATCTTTTGGAAATATAAAAGCAGATATTCCTCAACTGGTAGATTTTTATACTTCCCACTGTGCTATTGAGATGACTTGTGTTGATCTTGCTCGCTCTTTTAGATTATTTAGCCAACAAGGTAATAATCCATGGAGTGGAGAGAAATTACTTACTTCTTCTCAAGCAAAACATATTAATGCTGTTATGATGACTTGTGGTTTATATAATAGTGTTGGTGACTTCGCCTATCGGGTGGGGATTCCTGCCAAAAGTGGTGTGGGGGGAGCAGTTGTAGGAGTCATTCCTGAAAAACTAACAATAGCAGCATGGGCACCTGGCTTAGATGTTAATGGAAATTCGATTGCTGCAGTTAAAGCATTAGAGCTATTCACAGATAAAACGGGCTTATCAATTTACTAGAGTAATTATGCGAGAATTTTGTTTTCATTGTTTTAGACCTCAAAGTAGTTGCATGTGTATGTACTTTGGTCGATATGAGACTAAATTTCGATATGTGATCTTAATGCATCCAATGGAGTTTAAAAAAGTAAAAAATAATACTGGGATGTTTACCCATAGACAGTTAGTGAATTCAGAAATTATTACAGGTATTGATTTCACACATAATAAAAGAGTGAATGAATTAATTAGTAAAACTGATGCCTTTATCCTTTATCCTGGAGATAACTCAAAAAATCTAGACTATGAAAAACTTGAGCTAAGGCATTCAGAGCAAACTATTTTTATTATCGATGCAACTTGGCCATGTGCTAAGAAAATGTTGAAGCTAAGTGAGAATTTAAAACTTGTTCCAAGAATAAGTTTTGATGTGCAAACGAAATCTCAATATAAGATTAAGAAACAACCGAAGGACTTTTGTTTAAGTACCATTGAGTCAGTTCATCTATTAATCAATAAATTGGCACACTTAAAATTTGAGTCAAAAATAGATGATAGTTTTTTAAGATCATTCCATGAAATGAATAATTATCAATTGAAAAGCATAGATAACCAGTCAAATAAAAACCATGCTCACGATTAAATAACGCTGTGCAAATCAATCAATTTAAGAATTTTAGTTAACTTAATTTACTTTAAAAACATTGCTAGTATAAAATAATGCTTTATTTATCTAGGAGGGTAGTTTTGGGTCTATTTGACGCTTTTAAAAAACAATTTATAGATGTTATTGAATGGAGTGAAGATCAATCAGGTTTAATCCAATATCGCTTTCCAGTGATTGATAAAGAAATTCAAAATGGTGGACAACTTACTGTTCGAGAAGGACAGATGGCCTTATTTGTTGATGAAGGTAAAGTTGCAGATCTATTTGGCCCTGGTCTACACCATCTAACCACTAATAACCTTCCCATTCTGACGAATTTAAATAATTGGGATAAGGCCTTTGAATCTCCATTTAAATCAGATGTCTATTTCTTTGTAACAAGAGATATGGTTGATCAAAGATGGGGAACTCCTAATCCAATAACTATTAGAGATAAAGACTTTGGTCATATTAGATTAAGAGCACATGGAACTTATACTTTTAAATTAGAAGACCCTAAATTATTCTTTGAAAAAGTTTCTGGAACTCGTGGAGAGTACACAATTGATGAAATTAATAATCAACTTGTTTCAGATATATTAACTGGTATTAGTTCATATCTTGGACAAGCTGATGTGGCATTCTTGGATATGGCCGCAAATCAACAAAAATTTTCAGACTCACTAAAAGAAGTTCTTAGTAAGGACTTTTCACAATATGGTTTAAAGCTACAAGACTTTAATGTTCAAAACCTTTCTCTACCAGAAGAGTTACAAGAATATCTTGATAAGAAGTCACAAATGAATATGGTAGGAAACCTCAATCAATATGCTCAATTTGAGTCTGCAGATAGTATTAAAACAGCTGCAGCTAATGAAGGGGGAGCTGCTGGAATGGGAGTCGGATTAGGTGCCGGTATTAGTATGGGGCAAACTATGATGAATAATATGCCAGGTGGAAATAATAACTCAAATCCATCAGAAGATGATGTACTTGCAACAATTGAAAAACTTCACGGCATGAAAGAAAAAGGAATTCTTTCTGAAGAAGAATTTAATGCAAAAAAAGCCGAACTCTTAAAAAAGCTTACGTAGAATGTTAAAAGGTGCCTGTCCAAGCTGTGGTGGAGAACTTATTTTTAGAAGCAAAATGTCTGTTTTGGCAGTTTGCTCTTTTTGTCGCTCAAATATCGTAAGGCACGATTTAAACCTAGAGTTAATTGGAAAGAAGTCAGAGTTAATTGAGGACATGAGCCCTTTGCAAATTGGTTGTACTGGTCGTTGGCATAATAAACCTTTCTGGGTTCTGGGAAAACAAACTTTGTCTTGGGAAGATGGTCGTTGGAATGAATGGTATATAGCATTTCAAGATAATACTTTTGGCTGGATTGCAGAAGCACAAGGTGAATTTATGCTCTTGCAAAAGCCCAAGGCTGAACCAAACCTTCCAAGCTTAAAAAACTTAAAAGAAATGGGCAATGTTCAAGTTAAAATAGACCAAGCTATTTATAAATTAATTGATCAAAAGAAAGTAACCTGTCTTGGAAGTGATGGTGAGCTGCCTTTTAAAACTGTTATTGGAGATGTTGCTTATATTTTTGATTTTACTGACGGAAAAGGTGGCTTTGCGAGTATAGAGCTAGATAACTTTGGTAGCTCTCATGTATATGTTGGTGAGTATACAACACTCGCCAAAATGAGAATACAAGGTTTGAGAGTTTTTGAAGGTTGGGGGCGACCTTGAGTTCAGAGATCATAAAGCCAATTCTTAAAACTTTTAATTGTCCTAGCTGTGGAGCTACATTAGAAATTAAAGCAGTGGGAACAACTATTAGCGTAAGTTGTAAGTCATGTAAGTCTATTATTGATGTTAATGACCCTAATTATAAAATAATTGCCAATGCCAAGTCTAAAATGACAATAGAGCCCATTATTCCCATTGGCTCAAAAGGTACATTTTCAGGAAAAGTCTACGAAGTTATTGGCTTTATGCAAAGAAGAGATGGAACCTTTTACTGGCGAGAGTATTTATTATTTAATCCATACTTAGGTTTCCGTTGGCTCACAGAAATAGATGGACATTGGAGTTATGTTAAAAAAATTCACAAACTTGATTACTCGCTAGGAGTATCAGGCTCAGAAAAATATAAGAATAAGAATTTTAAA
>CAJXHA010000102.1 GCA_913053615.1 uncultured Bacteriovoracaceae bacterium
AACACTTGAGAATTACCTAAAGAATAAATGGGGCCTATAAAACGCCTTAGTTTTGAGCCAAAATATAAATGAACCATTCCGCTAACCCCCCGATTTCACGAAATAATTAAACAATAGCTTATAATATTAAAGTGGACTAAATAGCTCAAATAAATCAGCTATTTGCCGATAAGTATTATGAGAATGAAAGAGACTTTTTTACTAATATTCACGATGTTAATTTTAACTTCTTGTGCTCAAGAGGGTGAAAGTTCTAAGTCTCTTTTTGATGGAAATAGTTCAGCAACAAATTCTGAAAATGAATCATTAGAAAATTTAATTACATCTTTTATCGAGCCGGCAAATGCAACTTATGCTGATGGTGGTGGTGAATTATTATTTCAAGTTAATTTTTCTGAAAGTGTTGCTATCTCTGCCAGCAGTAGACTTGTTTTAGATATTGGTGGAGCAACACATTATGCAACTTATAAGTCAGGCAGTGGAACAAGTGGGATTGAGTTTTCATATCTTGTTCAAGCAGGTGATAACGATCTAGATGGTATTGAATTAAGTTCAACCAATATTGACTTAGACGGGGGAAGCCTAGTTAAATTAAGTGATTCCTCTAATATCTCAACAGACTTTAGTAGTGAGCTAGATTCCCTTGCAGGTGTAATTGTAAATACATCTTCTGGCATCACTGCTCCTGATCAAGTAAGTGGTGTTACAACTGCTCCTACAACTCAAAACGATGAATTAAGTGTAGCTTGGTCAGTTCCAAGTAATAATGGAACAAGTATTACTCACTATAGTGTTCAGTACCGTGAACAAGGTCAATCAACATGGAATAGTATAAGCCCAAATCCAACATCTAACTCAACAACAGTAAGTGGTTTAAGCAGTGGTGTAACTTATGAGATAAGAGTAGCTGCAGATAATGGATTACTTGGAGCATACTCAAGCACATCAACTGCTGAAATTTTTGATATCTCGGCATTAAATCCAATTGCATGGTTAAGCGCAACTAATATAACAAATGGTGGAACTGAACCAAGTCATGGAGATAAAATCGCAGCTTGGTCTGATCTTACTTCAGTTGCAGGTGATGCAACTGAAGTTGATGTAAACAAGCAACCAACTTATGAAGAAAATGTTTTTAATGGTTTGCCTGCAGTTCGTTTTAATGGAGAGGCTCAAGGCCTGCAAGGAACATTTAATCGAGTAAATAATGGTGGACTAACAGTCATCCTTGTGGCGAAAATGGATACAAATAATTCAAGAGAAGCATTCTTTGAGTTCTTCTCAAATACTAATAGTGCCAGAGGTTTCTTTTTTAATTACGGCTTCAATGAAGCAAGTACTAATCACAATCTTGATGATACAACCTTAAATCTATGGTCAGCTTATGATGATAGTACCCATACAGATCTTTATGAAAATGGACAAACAATTTATACAGATAGAGCAAATTGGGGTTCAGGAAAATCTACAGCGTTTACAGGCTCTGGTGGATATGTTTTAGGAGATGATCAAACAGGTGGTGATGAACTTCATGGATATATCTGTGAATTTCTAATCTTTGATCGCGAACTAAGTGCCGCTGAAATGACAAGTATTGAAACTTATTTAAAAAACAAATGGGGAACTCCTTAATTCCCCATTTAATATATTTAAAATTTTATTTCGATTGGTCTCAAGTTTAATTAAGTTTATTAATTAAACAGTGCTCTTCATAATCCTAATAACCATCTTAACCACCAGGGTAGACTCGGTTTTGGATCTTCTGGTTTTGGTTCCTCAACTTGATCATCACTATCATCAGCGGAACCATCATCGACTGAACCGTCATCTTGATCTTCATCCTCATCAACTTGATCCTCTTGAGGTTCTGGATAAGATGCTAATTCAGCAATATTTGTAATTAAAGTAACGTCTTCACCACGACCTTCATCTTGAGCGATTACATTACTAACTCGACAGCCCTGATCGCTATCCCATGTATAATCCTGTGCTCCTCTTACTAAAATCCCTTCAACCGTTCCAGTGCTCGCATTAAAAACTGCACTTCCAGAGTTTCCACCATAAGTATCTAGGTCAGCAACAAGAAAAACATCATTTACACTACGAACCTTCGCACCAGCTGTAATCTTGGTCGGTAACCCTGAAGGATGTCCGATTACAACTAGCTTGTCGCCGACTTGTGGCTTTCCCTCTTTTCTAACCTTTAAGAATTTTCTATCTTCGACAACTTTTTCAAGTTCGATAAGAGCATAGTCCATTTCATTAGCACTATTTAATTCTTGTTTGATAACTTTTTTACACTTATAAACACTCGACTTATCAACAACGACTTCTGATTGAGTTGCGTGATCTACTTTATAATCAAATACCCAAGAGTTATTTTTACAATCAAACTCTCCTTCAACACAGTGTCCCGCTGTAACTAACTTATCTTCCCCTACTAAGAAGCCAGAACAATTTGCAACTGTAGGTTGCTCTGAGAACCTTTCACTTGCACACATTCCTCTAGCTTGTAATGAGTCTCCCTTTAAAATAATTTGCTCGTTATTAAGCTCAGTAATTTTAGAGTTTGGAATCATAGCTGCTGTCGACTTTGCTAGATCTGATAATTTAAAATTTGTTTCTTCAAAAACATCAAGCCTGTCATCGTCACCATAAATGACTTTGTTTGAAGCGAATACTTGAGTTGATAATAAAACGACTAATGATAGGCCAAGATTTTTCATGTGTTCCCCTTTTTCCTTGGAGTCTTTTCCCTGCAGTCATAATCACAGATGTTAGAAATTAATTCAACTAATAGTATCTAACTCTTAAATGCTCTAAAATGGCCTATAAAGGGGGTTTTAAGCTTTTTTCTGGGGTCAAGTTGGCACTAAATGAGTTTTTTTGAAACAATTGCTGCAAGTTTTTCAAAATACTCTTTATCCACTTCATCAAATGTGGCCAATTTGTCACTATCAATATCGAGTACAGCAAAGACTTCCTCATCTTTAAAAATTGGAATCACAATTTCTGAGTTTGATTGGCTTGAACATGCAATATGTCCAGGAAACTGGTGAACGTCATCGACAACCAAAGTTTTCTTTTCACTCCAGCTACTACCACAAACTCCTTTGCCAAAAGGTATACGTGTACAGGCCATTGGTCCTTGAAACGGCCCAAGCACAAGATTATTTGCTTCTTTATCTACCAAATAAAAGCCGATCCAAAAGTGATTAAAAGTTTCTTTTATGAGGGCACAAGTATTAGCAAGGTTTGCTACCAAATTTGTTTCACCGTCTAATATTGATTCTACTTGTTTATTTAATAATTCAAATTTTTGTATTTTTTCCATAAAAAAGCCTCACTATATTAAGTGAGGCTTCTAACATATTTATTACAAATATTTAATTATAATTTATTATGACGAACTTTAGTTCCAGGGAAACGGTGATCTGATCCGCGTCCAAGATAAGTTGTTTGAATCTTTTTCATGGAATCAAGTCTTCTTTCTGCAAGAACATCAGTAGCTTCATTTACTGGAATATTTTGATTCTCAGCAATAGCAAAAATATCTAATGTCGTATCAAAGATAGTATCAATCATTCTTCTCGACTTAGCATCATTCCAACCTTCAAATTCAATTGAAACGTTCATAAGCCCACCAGCATTAATTAAATAATCTGGAGCATAAAGAACATTTCTTTCTTTAAGAATTTGCCCATGACGATCTTCTTTAAGTTGGTTATTAGCTGCACCTGAAACAATTTTACACTTAAGTCTTGGAATCGTTTCATCATTTATCGTTGCTCCTAAAGCACATGGAGCATAGATATCCATATTAACGTCATAAAATGCATCCGGATTAACATACTCAGCATTTGGAATTTCTGCTTTCATTTTTTGAATATTATCTTCATTGATGTCAGTGAAAATAATCTGTCCACCATCTTCATGAATTAATCTTGAAAGCTCAAGACCAACAGATCCAACACCTTGAAGTGCAATTGTTTTTCCCTTTAAAGATTTGTCTCCATAAACCTTTTGAACAGAGGCCTGCATACCTCTAAAAACTCCAAGAGCAGTATAAGGAGCAGGGTTACCAGATCCACCACTTGCTTTATCAATACCACAAACATAATTTGTCTCAGTATAAATATGATCAATATCGTTAACAGAAATATTAACGTCTTCTGCAGAAATGTAACGACCATTCAATGATTCAATGAAACGTCCATAAGCACGGAAAAGAGCTTCACTCTTATCTTTCTTTGGATCACCAATGATAACAGCTTTACCACCACCAAGATTTAATCCAGAAACAGATGCTTTATAAGTCATCCCACGTGAAAGACGTAGAACATCTTCAACTGCTTCATCGATTGTAGCGTATGGCCACATTCTTGTTCCACCTAGTGCTGGACCTAAAGTAGTATCGTGAATAGCAACAATTGCCTTAAGATTGCATGAAGGCTCAGAAAAAAAGACAACTTCTTCGTGTCCCATCGAGTATAATTTTTCAAACGTCAGCATTTATTTGACCCCTTGTATATTATGTTAAAAACAGTACAATTACTTTAAAACTAACCATTTATATTGTTTTAGGAATAAAAGTTATATGCACAAAGTGTCATACATTGATAAGGAAATTGACTTCGAAGTTGAAGAAAATGAAGTAGTGTTTGACGCGCTTGATAACGCCGGTGAAAAACTCCCTCATGGATGCTTAGCGGGTTCTTGCGGAGCTTGTAGGATTGAAATAATAGAAGGCTCAGATAATTTAAAACCTGCCTCAGCTATCGAAAATAACACAATTGAGGCCATTGTAGAGAGCTACGAGAGAAAGCATGGCGAAGGTGCTTGTCAGGGTAAAAACATCAGACTTGCTTGTCGAGCAAGAGTTCTTGGTGATATAAAATTCAAATCATTTAAGTAATTATTTAGCGTTTAAAGACGAGTATTCATCCTGAGTAATTTCGTCATTTTCATCGTCTTTACGAATAATATGCCTTTCCCCATCGGTACTTTCGATTTCAACTTCTTCGATTTCATTTTCTTCTACTTTTAAAAGTTTAAATGAAAGCCCTTCCCAGAAAAGTATATTACCCTCTTTTGGAAAATTATTTCCTAGCATATCTAATAAGAAACCACGAAGTGTTGAGTAATTATCATTGAGAGGTATTTTTATATCATATTCATTATATAAGTCTCTAAGAGAAATAACGGCAGGAACTTTAAGGCCCTCATCAAGTGGACTCTGTTCAATCTTAGGAACACCGTCATCTTCATCATCATGCTCATCTTGAATCTCACCAAAGATTTCTTCCATAATGTCTTCAAGAGTAACAATACCAACAACTAAACCAGTTTCATCTTTAACAAGAGCTAAGTGAACTTTCTTTCTATTCATATGATCAAATACAGCTTGGATTTTCATATGCTCATAAACAAAGAATGGTTCATTAACTAATTGTGTAATATCTATTTCAGCTTCATCTCTTTTTTCAATAAATTTAAAAACAGATAAATCCTTAATATGAAGAAAACCGATAGTAGAATCTAAGTCTTCATCATAAACAGGGTATCTTGAGTGAGCTACCTCTTTTACAAGATCCATAATCTCACTAAAAGATGCATCTTTTTTTATTCCATGAACTTGGTTTCTCGGAACCATAATGTCTTTAACTTTAATGGTTGGGAATTCAAGAATAGAGTTTAATAAATCAATTTGCTTAGAGTCGATTGATTTTTCTTTTTCAGCTTCATTAACCATGAATTCAATATCATCTTTTGTGACCATTCTCTCATTGAGTTGAGCATTCTTACCAAGCACAGCAAAAATGATTTTCATAAAGACCCAAACAGCTGGGAATAAAATAAAGTAAAAGAGTTGTAATACTCTTATCATTGGAAACGCTAATCTTTCAGCATGGTTTCGAGCAAAAGTTTTTGGAATGATTTCACCAAATATTAGAATCATTAGAGTGGTAAATCCCACAGCATAAGAAATCGCATCACTAGCAAAATGCTTTTGGGCAATAGTTGTTGCAAGAGCTGAGACGAAAATATTTACGAAATTATTACCAATGAGAATAGTAGTTAATATCTCATTAGATTTCTCGGAAAGAAAACGAAGTGCTTTGGCCTTTGAACCACCATCTTCAATTAATTGCTTAACTCTTTTTGTAGGAATACTAATTAAAGCTGCTTCTGATCCAGAGAAAAAAGCAGATAATAAAACGCCGACAACAAATATAAGTATATCTTGTACTTCTGATGTCATAGTTCTTTACCGAAATTTTTTGAATGTTTTAAACTTGATTTGATTATATTTTTAAAGTTTCTCGAAGGGGGCTCTATAGCGCTTCTCCTTAATTGATTTAACGATGATACAAATAAAATTATATCATTAAAAAGACAAGGTTTTTCAACAAAGATTATTTTCCTCGTCATTTTAATAGTTTACCATGAAAAGATTACATAAGTACTTATAATTATTCAAACTAAATAGCTTTTTAAGTCCTTAATTATTCTGAAATTTGCCTTAGGGACTTTTAACTCAGACTCAAAGTTTTCCTCAATAATATGACTCATTTCATGTGGAAACTCACCATTTGAATTATCATATAGAAATACATTTAAAAGAACTGTTTTATCCCCATAGTCATAAGGATAAAGTTTAAATAGCTCCAAATCTTTTTCTCTTAGCTTTACTCCCACCTCTTCTGCTACCTCTCTACAGCAAGCAGTTATTGGTGTCTCTCCATTTTCAATCTTTCCTCCAGGAAACTCTAAGAGTCCATTGAGCTCATCATTAGAAACTCTTTTTTGCATCCAAAGTGATAGAGAATTTTTATCAATAAAATAAGGGATCAAAATAGATATTGGTACGATTTTCATATTCCCTTGGGTATCAAAGCCCAAGGGAATTGAATACTATATTTTTATTCAACAGAAGTCTCGGCAGAATCAAGCTCACTTATTAAGCTAGATAATTGAACTTGTTCCTGAGCTTCAGAGGCAAAGAATGTCTGTAAACTCTGACTAAATTCAACCATTTTATATAGTCCGTAATCAGACTCCTCACTGGCCAAAGCCTCTGACTGAGGTGGAATTTTAGACATAAGTGCTGCATATTCACCAACTAATCTAATTTCCTCATTACTCCAAGGAACCTTAATACTCACTGGTCTTCCACTTTCATCGTAGCGAACAAGGTGAACAATGCTTCCCTTTTCATTTACAAAGTCTACATATCTCTCAACACTTTCCCTGCTTGTTTCAACAGCATCATAAGAGCCTGACTCTCCAGCAATTAATGATAAGAACTCTCTATTAATATCACTATCTCTTGATCTCATTGCTGATCTTCTTGAGTCTGAGTAAGAAGAAAAATTAGCTGTACTAAGATTTTGCCCTGAGCTTGCAAAGTCTGGACTAAAACTTTGTCTTTCTTCGCCAGTGATCGTTGCTTTATTTCTAAAAGAATTGCTATCAAGATCAAACGCAAAGTTATTGCTTCTAAATGCTGCACTCGCATTTACATCTCCCTCAACTTCTACATTAGAAGAATTAGAAACAGATGCACTTGCAGCTGATTCAATTCTTGCAAGTCTTTGAGTTAGATTTGAATTTTGCTCTTGTAGAGCTGCAATCATATCTTGATTAGACTTATTTTGTTCTTCCATTGCTTTAAGCAATTGCCCGATCGCATTTTCGTCTTCGTTTTTAAGTTCTTTACTGGTCTTAGCTGAGTTTCCTCTTAGCTCATTCATATCAATACCAAGTCTTTCAGAAAGAGCTCTTAATTCATCCTCAGACATATTAGCGATGTCCATATCAGAAGGCATATCTATACTGGCAGGACCTCTTGAGTTTTGATTTTCATCATTAGCTGCATTAAGCATATCTTCTCTCTGCTTTGATTGAAGTTGGCTAATCTGCTTTTCCATAAATGAGAAGTCTGTATTAGAATTTCCTACATTTCCATTAGCATTAAATGAGCCGAGAGAACCATTTCCATTAGAAAAAGAACTTAATAAATCTGCACCACCCGTTTGAGTTAAACCAGCTTGTGGCCCCGATCCATTTTCTATTCCAGTATTCGTTCCCACACCAGAATCAGCATTCGTTCTTGCACCGGCTATGCCATTAGAGACATCCCCAACAAAACCATTTATATTCCCTGAGCTTACATTCCCAGTTGTACTTCCTACATTATTAGAGCTAGGTGAATTACTAATAGTCCCTGATTTTGAAGGAGTATAGGCAACAGTTTGTTGAACTTCACCACTAGTTACATCCCAAGGGTTAGTAGTAGAGCCAGAGCCAGAATTACTCGTTGTACCACCTACATTATTATTAGTTTCAATTGTCTGAGGATCATACTCACAGTCGATATCCCACCCAAAACTTGCACTTAAATCATTTACATTTTTACAAAACATACCTTCATTACACATTCTAGCTTCATCGAATTCATTACCACCACTTGCCAAGTAACGATCTCTTAACTCTGGATTGTTTTCTCTTTCAATACTTGAAATACTCCCAACCGGTCTATCCATTGCTGAATCTAGAATAGAATCAAAGAGACCAACCTGTGCAATATCAGATATACTATCTTCTAATTCATTTTGCATCATTGAAGATCTAATTTCACAACTATAGCTACTAAGAGCTAATTTATCTGCGTCACTTAAATCACTTGCTACTTCTCTTACTGCATTAGCAATATCTTCAGCATTAAAGTTTAAACCAGCATATTTTTGAATATTATTCTCCGGATCTATATCTACTGAATCTTCACACATTACAGCTCTAAGCTTACTACTTATTGCACCACAATTTGTATTTCTTAAAGCTGTAAACTTTGATCTCAATGCATCTTCATCTAAGTCCTTGTAAGATGACAAATAATCTCCAAATTCAAAGTTTGTAGATGCATCATTATCTCTTTCAAGTTCATTTGATTTATTATAAGCATCACACATATTATCCCATGAACCTAAAGTAGCACCGTAACGAGGGTCTGAATTTATACTTTTAGCAATTAAGTCCTCTACTTTGTCTTTTATATATGCTCTTCTTAATTGAGAGTTAATACTTGGATTTGCTGTTGCTCTTTCAACTAAACTAAATGGAATATGATTTTGAATATCACTTGTATAAGAATAATTCTTAGATTCAAAGTTCGCTAAAGTCTGTCCAAGTTGAGACCCATCTGTACCTTGATCACAAATCACACGATAAAACATTGAATTTGTATCAAAGCTATATTTATTATTTCCAGGTAAATTTTCATTACAAGAAACCTCTCCAGAATTAATTTTTAAAATTAATGTATCAATAACTTCAGAAGTCATTTCAGCAATTTTAACTCGTGGTTGTTGAGTTCCTGATGTCTCACCAGAGCAGATAGATTGCATGCTATCAGCCAAAATATTGCTATTATGAATACCATTAGTGGTAATTAAATTATTTAGTAATTCATTTAATTCATTTTTTTGATACCTGTCCTCTCCGATATTCCACTTTGCCATCTTATCCATAACAAAACGAGTTCTACCATTTGTCTTACCTACGGACTTATCTCCATCACATGATGATCTATAGTTTCCTTCAGATGCAACAATTAAACTATTTTTAATTTTTTCACCTGTTAAACCATGTACAGAAGAAACAGGTATATCCAGTGAACTTAATACACTACTTAAAATTTCTCTGTTACGACTTCTTAATTGATCTCTTTCAAGCCCTTGTGCTCCACAAGCAGTCATGTCAATAACACCCTGAATTTCATCTGCACAGAACATATCATTTGGTTGGATAGCATTGAAGTCAGTATTAGAAGGACGTCTTCCTCTTCGAGAAAGTTGTCCAGCTTGCATAATTGCATTCATATCTAAAATATTCTCTATATAGCTTGCGTGATCCAAAAGAGCTCTTTTAGCCATCATCTCTTTTAATTTATCATTAACTTTCTGACGCATATCCTCTTTAGACTGAGTGAAGTCCTTATTTGTACTTAATTGTTGATGTTTATCTTCCATACAACCGTTACAGTAGGCTTCATCACCAATAGTATTTAAACTTTCATCAATACCAGCCCAATTAGAGAGATAATTCATTATCTGTGAGTTATCTTGTCCAAAAACTGATTCTGCATTTCCTATCATTGTACAATCAAATTCATTACATAGATTACCGGTATTAACTCTTCTTTCACTATGAGTGAAAAAACATAACCCTCTACTATTGTCACAAGTTGACTCTTCAGTAGAGGTTAGACTTGTATTAAGACCACCATTGCGATTATTTCTGGAGCCACTTGGTTCAGCAGCGGCAACACCACTCTCAACATTATCATTTGTCATAGCTGACTCAAAGTTCTGTGAGTGAGTTGTTAAGATACGAGGAACAGAGTCAAAATCATCATCTAAAGCATCCATTCTATGATCTGGATCGGCAACTTGTTTCATATATTCTTTACAAGCATTTGCTATTGCTCCATTTCCACGGTTTGAACAATATTCTTGGCTATTGCTAGTGGCTTTAAATTTAGTTCTACATAAGTTTTCAATTCCTTCAAAAAGGTTTTGCATCAAATTGCGATTATATAGTCCTATAGACTCACTTGGACTAACTCTTCCATCCAAATCCTCTTGTGTTTCACTTCCATTTAAGAGAATATTAGCCATTTCATCTCT